>JBDUCB010000388.1:0-16365 GCA_040003695.1 bacterium | reverse complement strand
GCGCGCTGGTGCCGGGCATTAATTGCATCAATCCGCGCGCACCCTTCGGTGACATCGCCCGCGTGTTGAAGTGTGATTCCTGCTCCATGACGCAGAAAATCAAATAAGGATCGACGCCATACTTCGCGCCGCTTTGTCTAATCATGCTGTCAATCCGCGGGTTTCCGGTTGTCCAGCCGCGCTCTTTCTTATTAGAAGAGTCCGCAACACTCTCCAGCGCTTCCCGCTCGATATGATCAACTCGCGCGCGCTCGACAAAGATCGATAGCGAACCGCGACGATACCAAACACCTGCCGCCGATTCGCTGGCGTTGTCAGCTTCGACGCGCGCTCCACCAACTAAATAAATCCATGCCGGCCCATCGCTGGAACTGTTGGCGGTTGTCTCAGGCGTGGCAACTTTTCTAACCTGCTCATTCGCCACCGGTTTTGATTTCACGCCCCGTTCAATGACCTTAACGCGTTCGCGCGGAATCAAATGGCTTACCCCGGCGCGCTGGTACCAAATTCCCTGTGGACTTTCCCAGGCTTCATCGACCAGCACGGTCGTTCCATCGACCAGCTTCAGGTGAACTTCCGGTGTTCCTTCAATAGGGACAGGCGCTGACTCTGGCCGTGATGGCGCCCGTCGTGCTTTTCTCTTATGACCATGGACCACACCGATGCAGCATGCGACCAGTGCACATGAAACAAAGATTTGAACTGTTCGGCTTTTAAATCTCATCACGGGTTAGGCCGTAGTTCACAATTCGAGTGGATCAGCCAACGTCCTTTCAATCATTGTTTCCTGCGTAGGAGTTGGCGCGAAGGTGTGTGACGCGCCGAAGTAGTTGCGCCAGGCCACGTCGATAACTTCAGGGCTCAGCGCCAGCGCGTGTCCGTCAAACAAACAAATGTCAGTGATGCGGTCAAGCAGGTCGCGCGGCTCGCAGCCCTTCATCTGCCGATGCTCGACACGATACTTGCTCAGCACGTGATCGAGCGCTCCCTCTTCACACTGAATGCCGCGGGTGTACGCCTGCCGTTTGAAGATTTCGATATAGGCACGCGCTGTTGGCGGTTCAACCCTCGCGCGATAGCCCATGCGCCGTAGAAAAGCCTGGTCCGCAAGATCTTTCTCATCGAGATTAGTGGAAAAGACAACGAGTTGTTCGAAAGGAACTTCAATCTTCTTGCCTGTGTGCAAAGCGAGGTAATCCACGCGACGTTCGAGCGGAACGATCCAACGATTGAGAAGATCCTGCGGCGCAACTCGCTGCCGGCCAAAGTCATCAATCACCAGCGTGCCGCCATTCGACTTCATCTGAAACGGCGCCTCATAAAACTTCGCGGCTTCGCTCCAGGTAAGATCGGCGTTCTCTAAAGTTAGTTCACCGCCGACGACAACCAGCGGGCGATTAATCAAGACCCAGCGGCGGTCGTATTCGACGGGCGTAACCTCAGGCGAAGCGATACGATGGCAATGCGAATCAAACACGCGAATGATCTGTCCATCAATTTCCACTGCATAGGGAATCCAGATCGCCCCGGGCAATGCACCGTTGATGCGCTCGGCAACCGCAGTTTTGCCGGTGCCGGGCAAGCCGGTTAGAAAGAGTGATCGTCTGGAATTGATAACACAGCCAAGCGTTTGCAAGAGCGATTCCGGCAGAATCAAGTCGTGAAATGCCTGTCGCACGGTATCCATCGAAGCTGGATGCGAAGGGATAGACTGTAAACGCATCATGTGCGCGTAGTCGTTCAGCGACACCGGCGCGGCGCCGCTGTAACCGCAAATGGCCAGCAGTCGCAACAAACGGTCCCAGCCATGGTCCAACATTGCATAGCGCGTTGAACCCAAGGCCGTCTGCAGCCGCACTTCAATCAACTTCTCGCGATACAGCTTTTGCAAAATCTCTTCCGTTAGCGCGCGTGGCAAATGCAGTCGCTCGGCCACGGCGGTGGTGGTGGGCTCGGGAAGCATCGCAATGTGCTTTAACGCCAGCTCGCAAAGAAATCCTTCACCAACTCCCAAGTCCGCAATTTCTTCCGGAACGGGCGGACCCATTGCTTCTACTTCGGGGCGAGACAGCATTGTTGTGTGCGACTTCATCATGCTCACTTTCCTTTTTTAAGACCTATCTTCCCGCAGTGGCTATGTTGACGCTGGGAATTCCGGCCAGCGAATTCTTTGCAGCTTCCGCCTGTTCCGGCTTGCCAATGCGCTGGTAGAGATCGGCGAGCCGCCTGAGCGCGAAAGTTGAACTTGGATCGATGCGACGGGCGTCTTCGTAGTAACGGATCGCATCCTCCTCGCGGCCAAACCTTTCAAGCATGCGCGCTGTGTTCAGATTCCCCGTTAATGGACCGGCAGCGCGTGCGAAATGTTTGAAAGCATCTTGAAACTTGCCCAGCCGGCAAAGCGCCAGGCCGAGATTGTTAAGGATGCGCTCGTTCGTCGGCTCTAATTTCACTGCACGCTTCAAACGATCGACGGCCGCGCGATAGTTTCCATTTTGATAAAGCGAGAAACCGAGATTGTTAAGAGTCTCAGCATCTTCAGGTTCAACTTTCACCGCTCGCTCATAAGAATCGCGAGCCCGTTCGGCGAGCCCCTTCTTGTCGTAAGCCACGCCCAGCAGGTTATGCGCCTCGGTCAGTTTCGGATCGAGTGAAGCTGCAGTAGAAAGTTCGGCGATAGCTTCGTTGATGCGACCCTCCTGTAGATACGATCGGCCGCTCGCGAGGTGTTCTTTCGCTGACGCTGTTGCATTGATTTTGGCCTGGGCCGGATTGAGGACGTCTTCAACGCGCTCAACGCCGACGCTTGCAAACTTCTCAGCATCCTTCTCGGTCATTCGTCGCAGCTTGTGATCATCACCGTGTCCAAACAGTCTTCCAATTGCCTTGAAGGGAGCGGCAAGAACCTTGACGACTTTGTTGCCGCCCTTCTTTTGTTCCTTCGCATTGCCGGCGAGTGACCCCGAATCTTCAATGGCATTCGCATCGGTGTCGCCTTCGCGTTCGGTGGTGGTAGCGCTCCACAGCGTGGAAGCGCCGACAGCTACGGCGAATGCAATTAAAATGGCAATCAAGGTGCGCTTACTCATAATTAAACTCCTTTACATTTTGCCGAGTGTATCCATCAGTTGCAGTGCGGCCGGGCCAAGAATGGCAATGAACAAGGTGGGAAACAGGAAGCATGCGAGCGGAAACAACAGTTTTACTGCAGCCTTTTGCGCGGCTTGTTCCGCGCGCTGCCGCCGCTTCGTTCGTAGTGAATCTGAAAAAGCGCGAATCGCTTTAGCGATCGAAGTGCCAAACTTGTCAGTCTGAATCAGCATCGCTACCAGGCTGCGAAGATCGTCAACGCCGGTCCGGTCGGCAAGATTCCGCAACGCTTCGTCGCGATCCCGACCTACGCGAATTTCGAGATTTGCAAGTTCAAACTCATCGCTGATATCCGGATGCACTTCCTTCAGTTCGCTGCTCACTTTCACCATCGCCGCATTCAGGCCGAGACCCGCTTCGATCGAAATGACCATCAGGTCGAGGGCGTCCGCAAGGCCCCAGCGCACTAGTTGCTGCCGTGAACGAATCATGCGGCGCAGCGCGTAACGCGGCAGGAAAAACCCAATCACAAAAGCGAATAAGATATAGAGCACTGCGCTTTGCAGAGGACGGGCCAATAAAGCGCAACCAAGAGCGACAAGTGCGGGCAAACCAGCAAGCGTGAAAACCTGGATCGCACGATATGTGACAGAGGCGCCCGGTGATCGAAACCCCGCTTGCATCAGTTGCTGTTGCAGTTTCTTAGCCTCGGCGGCAGAGGGCGGCAGGAGACGATTGACGGGCGATGCCAAACGTCGGGCCAGCTCGGTATTAGGACGCCCATCGTCAAGCGTTACCGCGCTTGCAACTGGACCAGCAGTCGTTTCACCTAAGCGCTTCAGGCGTTCCGTGGCCGCGCTTTGCGGACGGTACAAAAGCCAGTAGGCACCCAGCATTGCGAGCGAGATGCAAACGAAAGTGGAGATGGCGATGATTAGTAACATGATATTGACTCGTCAGTTGTTAGTGGGCAGTGGTCCATTGATGACTTTGGTGTCCATTTCTGGTTGGGGGTTCATGGCGTCAGTGGGTCTGTTTCGGCAGGTTGGTTCGGTCGGATTTCTGCAACGAACCACTGACCGCTAACAATTAACCGGTCTCAAATTTTTATCCTCAAGATTTTTCGTACAATCAGCATGCCGGTGGCCTGTAGAAAAAGGGCCGTGCCAATCAGGTAATGGCCGCGCTGATCTTTCCAGAGCACGGTCATGTAATCGGGATTCATCGCCGTGATGGCGATCGTCACGAATATCGGCAGGCCGCATAAGAGCCAGGCAGACATGCGTGAGCTGGTGGTTAACGTCTTCAAATCGCCCATAATGCGGAAGCGCTCGCGAATGGTGTAGGCAACTTTTTCCAGGATCTCGGCCAGATTGCCGCCGGTTTCGCGTTGAATCAAAACTGCTGTGACGCACATCCGACGATCGAGAAGCGGAATGCGGTCGACCAGGTTTTCAAGCGCAAGTTTCAGCGACAGACCGAGGTTCTGTTCTTCATAAGTTTTGCGAAACTCAGTAGCGATTGGTTCCGGCATTTCTGCTGACACCATGTGCATCGCTTCTGAGAACGCGTGGCCGGCACTTAGCGCGCGGCTCATCAAATCCAATGCGTCGGGTAGGTGCTCGAGAAAATGCTCGAAACGCTTTTTCCGTTTCCACCAGACATGCACGAACGGCAATGCCGCAGCCAGAATTCCGAAAACAAACATCAAGAGAATGGAAATACTGATCACCGAGACGGCCAGCGCTGCCATCATGCCCGCCATCGCCGAAAACATTACCAGGCGTGAAGGTGTGATATGCAGGTCCGCCTGGTCCAACATGCGCTTTAGCTGTAGCGCCGTCTGCATGCGGACAAGAGAACGGTTCAGCCATGGGATTTCGCTCATCAACTCAGAGCGCGCCAGCACAACTTCCGTGTCTTCCGTGTGCGCCGAATGAAGCAATGCTTCCGAGAGCCGCTTTTGCAGACGCGCGCGCTTGGCATCGGTGCCGTGCGTGGCCAGCAGGTAGGCGCCCAGCACGAGGAAAAGACCGAACAAAAAAACTAAGAAGGAGATGAACATGTGTCTTATATTTCCTCGAAGAAGACTCGCGGTAACTGGAACCCACTTGTCTTGAGTCGTTCCGCAAAACGCGGACGGATTCCCGTGGGACGAAAGCGGCCAATCACCATTCCGCTGCTGTCCACGCCCGTACGTTCGTACTGGAAGATTTCCTGCATAGTGATTGTTTCGCCTTCCATGCCGGTAATTTCAGAAATTGAAGTGACCCGCCGCGTGCCGTCTGACAACCGCGCCACTTGAACCACGAGATTGATGGCTGCAGCGATCTGCTGGCGCATCGCACGATCTGATAAGCGCATGCCCGTCATTTGAATCATTGTTTCTAAACGCGACAGCGCGTCGCGTGGCGTGTTGGCGTGAACAGTCGTCAAACTGCCATCGTGGCCAGTGTTCATTGCCTGCAACATATCAATCGCTTCACCGCCGCGAACTTCGCCGATGACGATACGATCGGGCCTCATGCGCAGCGCGTTGCGAACCAGATCCCGCTGTGTCACTTCTCCGCGACCTTCAATATTCGGTGGACGCGTTTCCAGTCGCACCACGTGCGGCTGTTGCAGTTGCAACTCAGCCGAGTCTTCAATGGTAACGATGCGTTCGTCTTCCGGAATGTATGCGGACAGCGCATTCAGCAGCGTCGTCTTGCCGGCGCCGGTGCCTCCTGAAATCAAAACGTTCAGGCGCGCACTCACACACATCTGAAGCATGTCGGCGATGTCTTTCGTCAGCGCCTTGTTCTCGATCAGCGCGTTCATACGCAAAGGTTCGGAACCAAAGCGGCGAATGGACAGCACCGGACCATCGATTGAGAGCGGCGGAATGATCGCATTAACGCGAGAGCCATCCCGCAATCGCGCATCAACCATCGGCGACGATTCGTCGATGCGGCGGCCGACCGAAGACACAATGCGCTCGATAACGCGCATCAAGTGTTCGTCATCTTTGAAAGCCACGTTGGTGACTTCGAGTTTGCCGCGACGCTCGACGTAAATCGTGCCGTGCGAGTTGACCAGAATGTCAGAAATTGTGCCGTCAGCCAGCAATGGCTCAAGTGGTCCCAGGCCGAACAGTTCGTGCTGGACATCATTGACCAATCGGTCGCGTTCTGATGTCGATAGGGGCATCGCTTCCTGTGCCAGCACACTTTCGGCGAGTCGCGACACTTCGGCATGCACTTGATCCTGGCTCAGCGCCGACAGTTTCGTCAGGTCCATGCGATTGATTAACGCGCGATGAAGCCGCGACTTCATTTCCTGGAAGGATTGCGCCCCATTCGCATCCGCGCTGTTGCCGTTTCCAGCGCCGAAGCCTGGTGACTCTTTTATTAATCTTTCTCGAAGTGCCATCTTGTGTTTCTCTTCCCTTGCTAGACTTCAGTCGGTGGTCATTAAAGGAATCACAGACTGAGGTCTGTGCTACTTACTTGCAGCTCAAGCGCATTGTGTGACGCGTGTCGTTTAAAGAGCGACTTCCAAAAGGCTGGCCGGGGCTCCTTGTTTTCCTGAACCGGCAGAGCGCCATGCGCGATCGTTTGTGCGATGCGTTTGATCTCTATTGATATCTTTGAGCCTGGATCCGACTGCACCAGCGGCTGGCCGAGATTTATTGAGGTCACTGCGGTCTGATAGTCGCTGGGTATGAAACCAATAACCGGTTCGCCCAGAAACTTTTCCACCTGCCGCAAATCCAAATCAATCTGTTTGCTCCAGCGATTGACGACGATGCGGATTTTCTGTCGTGGATAGCCAAGCCGGTCGAAAATCTCGAGCGCGCGCTGCGTGCTTCTGATTGCCGGAATGTCGAGCGTCAGGACCAGCACTATCTCGTCTGCCTGGTCCAACGCCGCCAGGGTGATGGAATCAAAAGTGTGCTGCGGGTCGAGCACCACGTAATCGTAGGATTCACGCAAACGTTGCAAGACTTCGAAAACATGTTCCGGTTCGATTTCATCGGCGGAGTCAGCTTCCTTGGGCGCTGCCAGCAACGAAAGATGCGATGAATGCGGCGTGACGAAACTGCCGATGAGCGCATCGTCGAGTCGCGTCCGATTCTCGGCCATGTCGGCGAACGAATACTTCGGATCGACGCCAAGAAATAACGGCAGGTCGCCGGCCTGAAGGTTGAGATCGACGAGAACTGTCCGCGTCGCCGTCGCCGCAGCCAGGTTGGTGGCGACAAAAGAGGTCCCGCAGCCGCCCTTGCTCGAAAAGACCGCAATCATCCGGCCCTTCTTTTTCGGTGCTTCGACCTGTCCGGAACAATATTCAGAGACGCGGTCCAAAACTGTTTTTAGCTCGTCCTGACTAATCGGCAGACGCAGGAACTCGCGGGCGCCGGCCCGCAAACTCCGCAGGATCAGATCCGGAGATGCGTCCTGAGCAGCGGTGATCAATGCAGTGCGCGGCGCTTCCGTAACCAGGCGTTCGATAACCTTAATAGCCTGATCGGAATTCGCACCCAGGCTGATGAGCGCTGCGGCAGGCTTCAGCCGAATGATCTCATCGTGAAGTTGCTCGGCATCGTTTCCGCCGGCCAGCAATTGCACGCGACCATCGGTGGACAGTGCAGAGCGCATGGCTTTGAAGTTTTCGAGACCAGTGCTCAGAACTACGATTGTTAATGGCTGCGTCATTGTTTGCTCTACCGGATTTGGATCAATGATAGTGTGGCAAAGTTCGTGCCTGCCCTACGTTCTTAAGGCATGACTCCAGCGCTTTCCCCTGTCAGGGTCGTGTTGTAATTCGGCATCTGGATACTCGTGCCGACAATAGGCGTTACGAATTTGAACTCGTAGTTCGTGATAGTCACAGCCACGGTTCCCTGACCAACACCAAAGCTCGAGTATTCAACATTCAAATTCTCCGGCGTTAGATCGTTCACTAGTGGCTTTGAGCCGCCTGCTGGATCGCCATAAACTGCGACATTTCTGATTGCGGTCAGGCTGGGACCAACATTCAAACCAGTGGTTGGGACACCAGGAGGACCGCTCGCCGGCTGATTGACGGCGTAACGAGCCGCCCGTCGCGCAGCATCGGCGAGAGCGTTGTGCGTCCAGAGCGCCCGGCCAAATTCTAGAACGCCAAACATGACAGTCAAAAAGACGGTCGCGCCGATTGCGAATTCAACCAGGGTCGTCCCAGTCTGATCTGACTCTCCATTTGTGCCCCTAAACATTTTTCCGGCCACCTTTCAGATTGGCGATTGGGTCAGCAAGTAGCGCATGGTAACGCTTGGTTTGACATCGATGTTGAGAGACAGTGAAGTGTTCATCAGCTTACCGAGATCAAACACCGGCGTATGTTTGAAATTCGTGATTTGGATCGTGACCGTCGATGGAAAACCTGTGGTTACCGCACCGGCTCCATTGCGACGGGTGATGCTCACATTATCGACACTAAGGCCGTTAACTATTGGACTGCCGGTACCCGCTAAGTTTCCGTAGACGACAAGGTTTTTCGCAGCCGGATCATCGGCGCCCTTTGCGCTACCGGTCGCCAGGTAACGCGCTGCTACGCGTGAGCCTTTCGCCAGCGTCGTATACTCCTGAAAGTAGCGCCCAAACTCGGCGACGCCGGCAAACAGCAAAATCAAGACCGGCAACGCTATGGCCAACTCCACTAGTTGCAAGCCGCGGTCGTCTCGCTCAAAGAGGTTTATCTTTCGCAGAAGCTTTTGCCACATAAATGTCGCCTTATCGATAGAGCACGGGTTTGGTAATCACCGGTCCAGGATTGGCTGCAGCAGTGGGGTCGTATACGCCGTTACCGACGACAACGCCTATGCCGATGTATTCGGCCTGGATATCGCCGCCATTGCCTCCCTGAACTTTGCTTCGGAGGAAAAACGCGCCGAAGTGATCAATCTGAACGTTGGTTCGGCCTCCATCGAACTGGCTTTTCTTGATAATCGGAATTAACACTACTCGGCGACCGAAGACGGCTTCATGCGACGGCGTCTGACTCGGGGATCCTTCGAGGTATTCCTTATAAGTGATGCCCTCCTTGATATTGGTGTCCGGAGGGTAATCGCCTGGATCCAGTCCGCTAGCGTAATCATCGAAACGCGTATTAACTCCCTGGCGAACTGCTCCCGCCGACACACCGGGCTTGGTGTCAACGTACCCGCCTGGTCCAACAACATTTTTCACGCCGCTGGCTAGACCGACGCGGTCATCGGCCGCTCCCGCACCGTCAATGGCTAAAATCTGATAATTACCTGGCGAAACAGAACCCTGAGGTGAGCCACGAAATGTATAGAGTTGACCCGGCTTGATTGTAGATAGAGCGTCGTCGTCAACAACAGTGACTGGGAGATACCCTGCGTAGCTGGTCAGCGCAGCGGATACTCCGGCGACTGCCTCTGCCTTTAGGTTGTAGCTCTTCCCCAGCACCATTGATACAAAGGCGATATTCACTGGCGACTGGGGTGTAGTCACTTGAACGAAGCGAATACCGTTTGGGCTGGCGATTGCTGCTCCTTCGCTCATGTATGGACCATCAAGCTCTTTTGCGAACAGAACGTTACTGCGTGGGAATGAAACTGGTTGGTTATTGAAATCATACTTGTTCATCTGCTCCACGGCGCGGTTTGCCGCAGCCGTGATTCCTGTAGCGTCGTAGTTCAATCCTGAAGCCCCCGCTAACGCTGCCGCGTCGGCAGCGTTCTGAAGTTCGTTCTTGGCCAGGTAGAGATGACTGATGTCCACCCCCAAGCCAACAGCCATAAGCAACGAGAGCATTCCGATGGCGGACACGGCCAGAATGGAACCGCGTTCGCCATTTCGTTTGTTTGCAGTCTTCATTTTCCCCTCCTGCCCAAGTACTTCTAATGGTTACGGATCGGTTAAGGCTTGAGAGGCTCGGGGCGATCAACCGGGGCCGCAGCTTGAGCTATTGGAGTTGCGGGCTCGGCAACACGCGTCGTGTTTGAAGAAGTGGTGGTTACTGAACCCGTGCTGGTTTCAGTTCCGCTCTTCGACTTAGGGTCAACGGTCGCGGGCGCGACAGGTGCTTTCGGAGCCGCATCAGGCGCTACCTGCGATTTTTGACCGCCGATTGAAAAGCCGGTTGGTCCCTGGATGCCTTCGCCCTTCGGCTCAACACCTAAAGGCGAACCCTTTTTCAATCCATCAATGCCATGCATCTGCGGCAGGTCATCGCGATTCATCGGCTTGACCAACTGCGCCGTGACGATGAACATCAGCTCAGTTTCGTTCTTCTGAAACGATTTCGATTTGAAGAGATTGCCGAGTATCGGCACGTCTGCGATGATGGGAATTTTCGAGAACGACCGGGTCTCGCTGTTGTCCAGAAGGCCCGCCAGGGCGAATGATTGACCGTCACGGAGTTCGACAGCGGTCTTCGCGCGGCGAGTTCTGAGTCCAGGAACTACGAACCCGTCGAACTTGACGCCGTTTGCGAAATCAATCGTTGAGACTTCAGGCTCAAGTTCCAGCCGGATGTGATCCTCATCGACGATCGTCGGTTTGAAGTTCATCCGCACACCGTACTCTTTGAAAACTATCGAAACGCTGTTCCCACTCTGGCCGCTTTGCACGATAGGCACGGGAAATTCGCCGCCCGCGAGGAAGCTAGCCTGCTGCCCGTCCATCGCGATCAGGTTCGGCTCAGCCAGAGAGCGCAAATCGCCGGTCTCGCGGATTGCATGCAACATTGCCGCTACGCCCGCCGGGTTATTCAAAAGGAAGATGTTAAGTGCCGACGACAGCGTGTTTGTGATCACAGGGTTCAGCGGGATGATGCTGGACAACGTGTCGCTGGGCGCTCGGTACTGGCCCAAACCGCTGGGTCCGCTACCACTATTCGTGTATGAACCTGTGCCGTTCTTGTAAGTGGAGAACGACGTGGCATAGTCGCGCATGCGGTTACGGCTGACCTCAGCTACGCGAACTTGCAATTGGACCTGCGCCATATTTCTAACGGGCGAGGCGAGCATGTTGACGGTCTTGAAGCCCGCCGCCTCAACCACGCTCTGCACCTGACCCGCAGTTTTCACGTCCGCCACACTGCCTGACAATACTACTGAGCCATTGGCCTGGCTCAAGCGAATGTCGTCTTTCGGAAACAGCGCGCGAATCTGCGAATCGATTAACGAAAGATTGGCACGCACGTAAACATCGAACACGAGATACTCATTGCCCGATTGTTCCCACGCGATAAAGTTGACCTGGCCAAACGCTTTGCCGTTAACGACGACCTGGTCGGGCGTGACTAGCACCGCTTCGGCAATCTCCGGATTCGAAACCGAGAAACGGCCAACCGGCTTGTCGAAATTGATCACCCGCGACTGGCCAACCAGCACGTTGACCGCGACGGCTTCTTTGTTTTGTTTGAAGGATGCTTTATAGGAATTCTCATCCGCAAAAGCGAGCGAGCTTGTCGCCACGATTATCAATGACGCCAGCAGCAAATGTGGCCGGCGTGTGATTGGGGAACGGCTGTGCATGTCTCTTGCTCCTTTGTTTTCGATACTCATTTCGTCGCTGGTTGTTTCAGTCAAGCGCGAATCTAATTACGGGAAATCTACGTTGCGTTTTTTCGAGCCCTCGATCATCTCGACCGAAGCGCGCGGCGGCGCCGGGCTGGTGGCAGCCTCGGGTTTTGCCTCAGCATGAACGCGGTGCACTACCGGCTTGGGTGCCGGCCTAACTTGCTCGCTCTTCAGCGATCCGGGGTCTGGTACAGGTGTAGCCATTTCGCCACCCAACAGTTTGCGCTTATTGATTCCAGTTGTTTGCTCGTCGCCCTGGTCCACCGAGTTACGCATCACGAGTTGAAGATGACCTTCGCTCGCGGCCAGTGCCAGCTTCTCCGCCTGTTCGGGAAGTACCAGCAGCGTCACTGCCTTAACACTGTTTGCTTCGCGCTGGTCCTCGGGCTTATCAATATTCTGACCGTTGGCAAGCACCTTGATGTTCTGCAAAACAATTTTTGAAATCGGATCTTGCATGCCGGCTTTTTCCGCGGGATCGATCACGACTACAACGTCAACCAGCGTGCCTGGCATGATGAAGCCGGAAATTCCGACAACGTCATCAACCTTGACCGTCATCGCGCGATAGCCTTCCGGAATTACTGCGGAAAGTCCGCCGGCTGTACCTTCCGGCGCGAGCCTCGCTTCGGTGATCGGTTCGCGTGGCGCGATATTAGTCACGGCAACGCGGCCAGCTAGTTTGTCGGCCGATTCAAACGCTCCGTCAGGCGTCGACTCTTTTGGAAACTGGACTACCATTACTTGTTCGGGGATGATCTTGGTGCCCAGAGGAATCGCCACCTTGGCGACCGCCACACGATTCAAGTTCTTTGTATAGGCCTGAGCACTCGACAAGTAACGGCTGACCGAGAAGGCTGCCAGCAATCCGAACAGTAGTGCTCCGACTAAGACGATGAAAAAGCGTTTGTTGCGCATAATTAACTCTCCGTGTGGTTCAGTTGTCGCAAGGTGCGAACTGGATTTTCAAACTCGAAAGATAGCGATGGAGATGATGCTGCCCATGGTGATAGCGACGCCGTATGGAATGGTATGAGTGCGATCGGCCGGCACCGCGAATTTGGGCATCTGCCAGCCGGGTAACATGCCGACGAATATCTGCAGGACGCGATGCAGTGTGGTCACCACAGTGCCGGCTCGAATGATTGAAAATACCGCCAGCAAGCCGCCTGTCAGTACGACAACCAGAAAAGTCGGGACGACCAGTTGTGCACCGGTTACTGCGCCGATCGCTGCGAAGAGTTTCACGTCGCCGGCGCCCATCGCGCCAAAAATGTGAAAAATGAACATGAGAATGAATGCCAACGCACATCCTCCCAGACTGGCTGCCACACCTTGTAGGCCACCGAAGATTGCGTTCATCGCCAGGCCCGCAGCGAGAGCTGCCAGCACAAACGCGTTAGGGATGCGGCGATAGCGAACGTCGTAATAACCGATGATGATTGCCAGCGGTATTAAGAGGCCGATGTTTACAAGAGCTTGAGACATTCTGTTTAGCTACCTGTTGAGATTGAAAGTGTAACGCGCGGTTGCTAGCCGCCGACCCGCGACACAAGTTCGTTTAGCCTGACGCCGATCGCATTGCCTAGTGCCGAAAAAGCGCCAGCCACAGCGATCGCTACCAATGCTGCGGCTACCGCGTATTCGGAAAGTTCAAGACCGCTCTCGTTTAGTAGAAATTTCTTCATTTCGTTTTCGCTTACACAAAGCTATTTGGAAATCGTCGTTCCGAGTGTGGTTATTTTGTCGCCGATGGCGGCGCCAAGGGCTGTAAAAGCCGCTACGACAGCGATCGCTACCAGGGCGGCCGCGACCGCATATTCCGAAAGTTCAAGCCCTGTTTCATCGAGAAAAAACTTTTTCATCGTCTTCACCTCTATCGTGGAAATGATTTCAAAGTTTTAGTTAATTGACTGGGCCAGACGCGCTCGTTACGAAGTTCATGATTTCGTAGGAGCGCGCCGGTCCCTGTTTTCGTCGCAACTACTTGGAGATGGTGGTGCCAAGTGTCGTGATTTTTCCGCTGATTGCGGCGCCGAGGGCGGTGAAAGCACCGACCACTGCGATCGCAACCAAGGCTGCGGCAACTGCGTATTCCGACAACTCAAGACCGGTTTCATCGCGAAAGAATTTGCTAATCATTTGTTTGCTCCTTTAAGTTTTGGTTGTTGCTGTGCTTGATCGTTCTTTCCGTGGGAAAGAAATTTGTTGCGGTGTTCCCCCCTGGTAATACTCATGACGGAAGGGCCACTGATGAATGTGGCCCCTCGCGGCTGCTGCGCGATGCGGAATGGCTGTTGACCGTGCGGCGGCCAAAGCCATTGATTCCACTCACCACAGCGCCACAGAGAGTTAACGCCAAAAGCAAAAGGCTATTGCCACGCGCGAACATGACGCTGACATTAAAAACTGCCAGCGTTAGCAGCGGAGCAGCTATGGCGATCGCTACCAGCGAGATGAACTCTTTAGTGGTAATAGATTTCATGAGATTCCGTAGCCTGTTCGGCTTACCTTCGCGATGCAGTGTTGCTCGCGACGCACTTGCACTTAACAAGCGACGTGCCATGGCCTCCCGAGATACAAATTGCCGCAATTGCTGCGATTCAAGCGGAATGGCGGGGCAAGTTTGTCGCCCTGGGTTAACAAAAGCCTTGAGGATGTCGATAGGTTATTTAGTTCGAAGCGCCGGGCTCGATTGCTTTTGCTGAGACTTTCTTAGCTGTCGCCGGTGGTTGACAACGTAATGGCATGAATAAATCGCAAGGGCGACAAATGCGGGCCGCGTAAAAAGAAAAGCACCCGAGATCGATCTCGAGTGCTCTTCCAACGTCGAATTGTCGTTCAGCTAATTGCGTTCGGCGCGAAACTGTAGTCCGGGTTCAGTGTCTTCCTGAAGAAAGTCGGTTACATCGATAGCCAGCCGCTTCAACTTCTTGTAAAGCGTTTGGCGCGAGCCAAGACCTAATGCTTCGCTGGTGCGGGCAACATTGCAGTGATTCCGCTTCAATGTTTCCGTTATGACGCGCCTCTCGTATTCTTCCAATAACTCTTCCAGCCGCTCCGGGGATTGCTTTGAGCCTTTCTCGTGGAACTTGGCTGGCCAGATGTGCTGACTAATATTCTCTGGAGTGACGTAGTCGTTCTCTTCAGCGTACAGAACCAGCCTCTCGATCTCACCCGCTAACTCCCTCACGTTGCCCGGCCACGGATATGCTTCCAGGATTTTAATTGCATCCCAGGTAATGCCGGCGACGGCGCGGTCGTTTCGTCTCGTATAATGCGAGAGGTAATGCGAGATGAGTGCGGATACATCTTCGGGACGTTCTCTGAGCGGTGGGACTTTAACGGTCAGCGAAGCTATCCGGTAATAAAGATCCTCTCGGAACAGTCGTTCGCGTACCAATTGCTCCAGATCTTTGTGCGTGGCCGCAATAACGCGCACATTAACCTTGCGCGGAGATTGTTCGCCAAGTGGATGGATTTCTCCTTCCTGTAAAAACCGCAACAGCTTTGGCTGTAAAGTAAAAGGTAGGTCGCCAATCTCATCCAGAAATAACGTTCCATTCTCTGCCGCTTGAACCAGACCGTCGCTGTCACGCAGCGCGCCGGTAAAACTTCCGCGGCGATGACCAAAAAGCATGCTTTCGATTAGGTCAGGCGGGGCTGCGGAACAATTAAATGGAATGAAGGCTTTCTCAGCGCGCCTGCTCAGCCGGTGAATGGCGTGGGCCACCAATTCTTTCCCGGTGCCTGACTCCCCAGTGATCAGAACCGTAGAATTTGAGTCTTTGATTCGCGCCACCACCCGCGCGACATCGTTCATGGCCCGACTGGCGAAGATCATTCCGGGCAGCACTGCTTTGTCATCCGGTTCATCCGCCGCCTTCAAAGAGCGGTTCGTGCGATGCAACGCCACATGAGAATGCGCGAGCCGCGTCGCATCGATAATCGCGCCAAGGTCCTTTGCTTGCGCTTCAGAAATCGGACGGACGCATTGACCGTATAACGCTGCGCCCTCTCGTTGAGCCTGTGAGCCGCTCAAAACAAACCATACGCAGGTGTCGCCCGACTTTACCTTTGGCCAATCCGCGTCGCCGCTCAACACCTTTACCAGATCCTGTTCGGCCAACGAGATTTCGGTATCTTTCAAGCCTTCGACCCATTGAAGGTGAGGCGTGGATCCGGTGCCGAAACTCCAGATTGAGAGGCCGTACATTGGCGCCGTCGCTTCTACGAGAAGACTGAGCTTGAGCATCACTTCATAAAGAAGTTCCGGCCCAGACTCGGCTGCTTCGCACAACGCCCGCAGAATGGCACTTATCGGTAATTGATTAGTATTGGTCAAAATCTTAGCGCGATTTTTGCTGGAGTACTCGAACTCCCGCATGTGCTTCGCCAAAAATCTGCATCGAGCAATTCCAGGTTTGAACTCTGCTGCACGGAATCAATGAGGGCAAGATCGATCGCGAAGGGTTTGTCCGACACCCGTGGGGTAGATCCAGACGGGTTTCGATTTGAGTCTAGTCGCGCCATCTGAGCGTGTCAACAATTTTAAACTGCGTCCCTTAGGCGGCTCACCGGCGTTGGAATTGTGTTCGCCGGGCGTTCGCCTTTTTGGTCCATTAAGCGCTGTTACCTCAAGTAACCGTTGAACTTACGTTACGAAACCGTTGCAAAGAAATTGCTTTACACCCTTAAGC
>JBDUCB010000208.1:0-16447 GCA_040003695.1 bacterium | reverse complement strand
CACCTGCTTTGGCTGCGGGCCGGCTATTTGAAGAACGCGGGCCAACCCAACGGGCGGGCGACCAGTCTGGCCAAGTGGCAGGCAACGACGCGCAGCGAGAAAGCGGCGTCGATGGCCATTGAGGTTCACGGCGCCAATGGCTATTCAAACGACTATCCGGTTGAGCGTTATCTGCGCAACTGCAAAGCGGCAATTATTTACGAAGGAACCCGCGACATTCACACGTTGATGCAGGCGGATTGGGCGTTGGGTTTGAAGAAAGAAAAGCCGGCGCGCAAAACACTGCCGCCCTGGAAGGCTGCAGAATCGCAAAGAGCCCTAGATGCGTGATTTGATTATTTCGTAGGACAGACATTCCTGTCTGTCTTAGTCGTGTGTCATGAGGTCAGTACCACCACGCGGTAGCGGGTGGGTTTCCGTTCTTGAAGAGTAAACAAAAGGGACAGGCAAGAATGCCTGTCCTACTTGCGCGCTTCAAAGATGCGATTGAACGGCGTTTCGGTCGCACGACGAAATTCTTTAAAGCCGCCAGCCAGCACAACCTCGCGTATTGCCGACTCAGGAGCGACCGCTCCCAGCGCTGGTCCATTCAAAGCCAACGAATTTGAGGTACAGCAGAGCGTTGACGCTCCCGAGAATGTGCGCCCGATGATGTTGAAGTTTTCCTCGACTGTATTGCCGGCCATCGGTTCTACAATCAGCGCACTGCCATCTGCGTTCAAGACTTTATACGCACGCTTACAAGCTCCGATTGGATCGCCCATGTCATGCAGGCAATCGAAGAATGCAACCATGTCATATTGTTCGTCCGGCAGTTCACTCGCGTTCGAGACTGCGAACGTCACGCGGTCAGAAACGCCTGCGTCCTTTGCCCGTTGGCGCGCGGTTTCGATCGACTTCTCATGATTGTCGAAACCCCAGAAGCGCGATTTGGGATAAGCCTGCGCCATGATCACGGTTGAAGAGCCGTGACCGCAGCCGATGTCTGCGACCTTGCCACCGGCTTTCAGTTTTTCTTCAATTCCGGTAAGCGAAGGAATCCATGATGCGATCAAGTGTGCGGCGTACCCTGGACGGAAGAAGCGTTCAGTGCCCACAAAGAGATCCGGATCGTGTTCGCCCCAAAGCATGCCGCCACCATTGCGAAAATAATCTTCAATGCGCGAGACAGCGCCAGTCATTGCCTTGATCACGTAGAAGCCGCCGCCCACGTAGAAAGGGCTGCTCTCGTCAGTTAACGCCGTTGCCTGTTCCGGCGACAATGAATAACGTCCGGCGGCCGCGTCGTAGTCCACATAGCCGCTCGCTGCCTGATTAATAAGCCACTCGCGCACGTATCTCTCATTGGTTGAAGTCTGTCGGGCCAATTCTGCCGGCGTGACTGAACCGGTTTGCGCAAGTGCTTTATAGAGGCCAAGCTTTTGGCCGATGTAAACCAGGGAAGAACTCAGGGCGGCGCCAAAATCTCCCACTACCTTACCTAAAAACGCGTTCATCTTTTCTTCGTTGATGGGTGCTGGTTGTATTGCAGACATGCGGGTCTCCTTCAATTAATAAACGATGTTTGAAACAGGGGAATTATTGCGACTTTCTACGCCAGCGCGGACGCCAAGTCAACATCGGATGGGTCTAGTCCGACCGCGAGGAGATACTCATGCAGTTCCAGACGTCGTTGCCTAAGGCTTTGCCGTTTCGGTGCGTCGGCAGTCTCAGACTTGCCGGCCTGGCCTCTTGCGTTTTTTTGGTCTCCGACCAATTCGACGGTCACAGACCGTCGAATGATTAGTTGACTTGGCCGGCAAAGTCAGAGACTTGCCGCGCACCGAACCCGCAGAGCCGCGCCGCTGGCGAGAATCCATGCAATTTGAAACTGCAAAAGCGCCGGTTTTCTTTAGTTCAGCTTGGTATGGTTGGTTAATGTCTGCGCGGGTTGTAAGTCTACTGCCTCTTCTGCACCTTGGTTTTCCATTAACAATTCCTGATGGCGCGCGATGGCGCGCTCGACTGCCTGCTCGATGTCCTCGAGTTTGAAAGGCTTTGCAAAATAGGCAAACGCGCCCGTGTCCAACAGCGCTTTTGCATCTGCCTCGTTAGACAGACCGGAAATCACAATTACCGGCGTGGCGGGATGTTTGACTTGAATGTGTTTCAGCAACTCGCGACCGCTGAGTTCCGGCATGGCAATATCAGTTAAGACAGCGTCGTAAGTTTCGACCTCGAGATAGGCGAGCGCTTGTTCGGCGCGGTCCGCCGTGTGGCATTCGTGCGTTTCGGAAAAAAGTTCGTGAAGCGTGTCGCGAATGAGGGAGTCGTCGTCGACGATTAGCAAGGTGGCCATTAAAATCTTCTCCTGAGGTGCGGCTTAGAATTATTCAATACTCGTCCCGCTGAACGCCGGCGCAATATCAACACTGCCGCGATCTGCGCGAACGCGCCGTGCTGTTGTTTTTATTGATATTTTCTGCGACGCCAGTTCCTTCTCTACTTCAAGGATCAGGTGAGTTGTCTGCAGCACCGTATCCGGGTTTAGCGAGATGGAGCTTATTCCTTTCTCCACGAGAAAACGGGCAAACTCCGGATAGTCTGAAGGCGCCTGTCCGCAAATTCCGATTTTCTTTCCGGCCCGCTGCGCAGCTTCAATGGCGAGCGTGACCATCCGTTCGACGGCGCCATCGCGTTCATCAAAAAGGTGGGCGACCATTTCCGAGTCACGATCCAGACCCAGCGTCAGTTGCGTTAAATCGTTAGAACCGATCGAGTAGCCATCAAACACGCGCAGAAATTCATCGGCATAAATGACGTTAGCCGGCAATTCACACATAGCATAAATTTCCAAACCCTGCTCGCCTTGTTGCAAACCGAAGTCAGCCATCAGGGCCACCACTCGCTCAGCTTCACGCACCGTGCGACAGAAAGGAATCATGGCCAGGACGTTTACCAGGCCCATGTCGTCGCGCACGCGCTGCAGCGCCTGGCACTCTAATTCAAATCCCTCGCGGTAACGATCGTCGTAGTAACGCGAGGCGCCTCTAAACCCGAGCATCGGATTTTCTTCGGTGGGTTCAAACTCCTGACCACCGATCAGCATTGCGTACTCGTTTGATTTGAAATCCGACATTCTTACGATCACCGGCTTTGGATAAAACGCCGCTGCGATACGAGCGATGCCTTCGGACAGACGCCGGACGAAAAACTCGCGTGGATCTTCCTCGCCGATGCGTCGTTCGATTTCTTTAACTACCGCCGTGTTGTCCAGGTTCGGGTAGCGCACCAGGGCCATGGGATGAATACCAATGTGGTTGTTAATGATGAACTCAAGACGAGCGAGCCCGACCCCGTCATTCGGCAATGAAGCGACTGCAAACGCATGATCGGGATCGCCGACGTTCATCATCACCTGCGTGCTTGGCCTTTGCTCTTCGCCCACTACGCGACGGTCAACCGCAAACTCAACCAGCCCTTCATAAATGTTTCCGTGTGCGCCTTCCGAGCACGACACCGTTACGTCCAGACCGCTTTGCAAAAGGTGTGTTGCGTTTCCCGTGCCGACGATGCATGGCAATCCCAGTTCGCGACTGATGATCGCGCTATGACAAGTTCGGCCACCGCGATCGGTGACGATAGCCGCGGCGCGCTTCATGATCGGTTCCCAGGCCGGGTCCGTCATTGAGGTAACCAACACATCGCCGGCTTTGAATTCAGCCAGATGATCCGGATCAGCAAGCACATGCACGCGGCCATGGCTGATTTTTTCGCCGACTGCAATGCCGGTCACGAGCGGTGGTCCATGTTCGCCCGTCAGTCTATAAGTCTCTATATAATTTTCACGGTTGCTGGCATGGACCGTTTCCGGCCTGGCCTGAAGAATGTACAGCTCACCCGTTTGCCCATCTTTGGCCCATTCAATATCCATGGGCGTCGAGCGCCCCGCCAACGTTGAATAGTGTTCTTCGATCAGGCAAGCCCAGCGCGCCAATTCCAGCACATCGTAATCGCCGAGCACAAATCTGCCGCGCTGAGCCTCAACAACTTCGCGCGTGCGTGTGCCCTTACCATCCAGACCGTAAACCATTTTCACTTCTTTGCCGCCCAGACGACGGCTGACAATCGGGCGCGCACCTGTTTGCAACGTTGGCTTGAACACAACCCATTCATCGGGCGTGGCCATGCCTTGCACGATTGCTTCGCCCAATCCCCACGCACCATTGATGACGACCACGTCGCGAAAACCGGATTCCGTATCGAGCGTAAACATTACTCCTGAACACGCCTGATCGGATCGCACCATTGGCTGCACTCCGATCGAAAGTGCAACTTCGAAGTGATCATAACCACGCGCGGCGCGATATGAAATCGCGCGGTCAGTCCAAAGCGAAGCAAAGCAACGATGGCATGCTTCAATGAGATGGGTTTCACCGCGCACATTAAGAATTGTGTCCTGTTGTCCTGCAAATGAGGCATCGGGAAGATCTTCGGCGGTCGCCGACGAACGAACAGCAACTTCAGGTTTGCGTTCCAGCCGCTCACAAAGCCGACGATAGGCATCGATAATTGCGGAATTGACTTCGGTGGGCAACGGCGTGTCCAGCATTAAGGCGCGAGCTTCGCGACCAGCTTCATTGAGCGCGCGAATGTCGTTGTGATCCAGACCGGCCATCAGCTCGCGCAGTCGCGTACCAAGACCGTTTGTTTCGAGCAGCAGCCGGTACGATTCGCTGGTGGTGGCAAAGCCGTCAACAGAGCGAACGCCGCGAGGCATTAACGCGCGGAAGAGTTCGCCAAGGCTCGCACACTTTCCGCCAACGAGTTGCACATCGGCCGCGCCGACTTCGCTTAGATCGAGCACCAGTGCTTTCGGTTTTTCCATACGATGTCGCTGCCCCCAAAACTGGCTGAACTTTATCGCACCCCGCCTTGTCGAGTTTAGCTGAATGCATGCAATTCCGTCGATGTTTATTGTTGTACTGAGGTGGGTGCAGGCGTGGCGTTTCACTCCGATCAGTATGCCGCGACAGAGGCGCGTACCACTGCGCATACTTGCGGTAAAACAAATCGGCAGAAACCGGAAAGTTCGCGAAGGAAGCCGCAATGTTACGCAAAGGAAACGTATTACGACTACCGGACAAACAGTACCCGTAGGGTGTAACTACAAATTCCTTCGGTGCTCTGCTAGTATGAGCGCGCACTTCTTCATCTGTTAGCTTTAAGCATTCGAGGCGGTTCGCCGCCAAAATCCGGATTCAGGAGAACTGAGCATGGGCAATGAACTAAAGACAGAGCGCGAGCTGTCTCTGGATTTCTTGCGCGTTTGTGAAGCGGCGGCAATCGCTGCGGCGCGCACCATGGGCCAGGGCGACCGCAAGTATTCCGACCATGTGGCGGTTGAGGCTATGCGCGAAGTGATGGACACCGTTCCCATGCGTGGCCGCATCGTGATTGGCGAAGGCGAACGCGATGAGGCGCCGATGCTTTACATCGGTGAAGAAGTCGGCGGTGGTTATGGCGTTAGCGAGGATCTGGCTGAATCCTGTCCGCAAGTCGATATCGCGGTCGATCCGCTCGAAGGTACAAATCTTTGCGCGCTGGGCGCCAACAATGCAATTGCAGTGCTGGCGGCTGCTGAACGGGGCGGTTTGTTGAATGCGCCCGATCTCTACATGGACAAGATCGTAGTTGGCCCATCCTCGCGTGGCGTGGTCGATCTCGACGCGCCCGTCAAAGACAATCTCAAAAATATTGCGCGTCGCCTGGGCCGCGATGTGGAAGACTTGACAGTAATAGTTCTCGATCGCACCCGCCATCAAAAGCTTATCACTGATGTGCGCGAAGCTGGCGCGCGCATTCGGTTAATCGGAGACGGCGACTTGTCCGCCGGCATTTCTGCAGCGGTTGCCGGCACCAACATCCACGCACTGGTCGGCATTGGCGGCGCGCCCGAAGGAGTGATTACTGCCGCAGCTATGAAGTGTTTGAACGGCGAGATACAGGCGCGACTGGTTTTCGATCCAGAACGGCTCGGAGTTGACAAAGATAAGGTGCCACCCAAGGAGCAGGTGTTGGAACGCCTGGATTCGATGGGTATCAAAGACGCGAATAAGATTTATGACACTAACGATCTGGCTCCCGGACGCAAGATTATTTTTGCTGCTACCGGGGTGACCGACGGCGCGCTGTTGAAAGGCGTAAGGTTTTTCGGCGCCGGCAAACGCACGCACTCCGTCGTTATGACTACAGAGTCGCGACATATACGCTTTGTCGATACGCTGCACATCGAAGGTGGGCCGGATACGGTCATACGATTTTAGAATGCGAATTTCGGATTGCGGATTCGTATATCTTTGGAATCCGCATTCCGCAATCACAAATCAGCAATCCAATGTACTCTTCGCCAGAACATTACATTCCGCAGAGCGTTTCTGTTCGCCGCCAGCTCCCCATCTGGTCGATCATCTCGGTAGGCTGCCTCACGTTTATCGCGGCGATTATTGGCGCCCCGTTAGCTCTAAACTCAGGTCATTTATTCTGGTCGCTTCCAATCTATCGCGCGTTTAGTTTTGTTTGCCATCAGATACCTGAACGATCGTTCTTCATTGCCGGACATCCATTCGCAGTTTGCGCGCGCTGCTTCGGACTTTATGCAGGCTTTACGCTTGCGACCATTGCCTATCCCCTCCTACGTTCGTTAAAGAAGACTGATGCACCGCCGCGAAAGTGGTTGTTCCTGGCAGCACTGCCGCTCTGCATAGATTACGCACTAGGCTTCTTCGAGATTTGGAATAACACGCATTCTTCGCGCTTCATCACCGGCGCGTTGCTCGGATCCGTTGCTGTGTTTTACGTGATGCCCGGCCTGCTGGATTTGGGGCTGCGTCTAGGTAGTCGCAAGGCGCAAGCAGCGACCGTGCCTGTTTCCGATTTTCCTGTTGAAGCTTTTCCCGCCACTTCAAGCGTCGCGCCCAGTGATTACAGCGCTCCGCACCGCCGCATCTGATAAAGAGACTAACAGCGAAAGTTGGTTAGTGGCTCAGGTTGAAATCTCATTAGCACCGCACTTCAGTGCGGTGAACCGAGCAGGGAACGATTTTCCTCGAACCGTTTTAACGGTTTCCAGCCTGTAAACCGTTGAAACGGTTTAAGGACCAAGTTGCACACACCTTAACCCCTGGCTGAAGCCAGGGGCTAATGAGATGAAACTTGCAACGGCAAAGTAAAACAGTATCCCCTTGCGGCGGTTTCCTGCTTCAGTACCATTCAGGATAGAATCCTTCGCGCGCGCGCCGTCGTGGCACTGCCGGACGGCGCTTTCAGATGTAATGATTGCGGTAATTATTGTATGGCTTTGATTTTTCAAGATACGGTCCCACCGTTCGGTCAGACTCCAAATCAACTATTTGAGCGTTACTTCCAGGACCTCGTAAACAAAACCTGGGGCAACATCAGTCCGCTTTACCAACTCGATAGTTTTGATTGGACCATTCTGATTCTTTATTTCGCGATTCTTACGGTACTCGCGGTCTATGGCGGCTATCGCGTTAAGCAGGTGATTGACTTTTGGCGCTATCGCAAATTCGTGCCGCAACCCAAAGAGAAATTCAGTGAAGCCGATTTGCCGGTCATCACGGTGCAACTTCCGCTTTACAACGAGATGTATGTTGTGCAGCGGTTGGTAAAAGCCATTACCGAAATCGACTACCCGCACGAGAAACTTCAGATTCAGGTTCTTGATGACTCAACCGACGAGACCGTAAAGCTCGCGGAAGATACTGTAGGCATGTATCAGGCGCTTGGTTTCGACATTGAGTACGTTCATCGCCTGGATCGCACCGGCTTCAAAGCCGGCGCGCTCGAGAACGGAATGAAGACCGCGAAGGGCGAGCTACTTGCCATCTTCGACGCCGACTTTGTTCCCAACCCTGACTGCCTGCGCAAGCTGGTCGATTTCTTTACCGATCCGATGGTTGGCTGTGCACAAATGCGCTGGTCGCACATCAATGCGAAATACAATTTGCTGACGCGCCTGCAAACCATAATGCTCGACGGTCACTTCGTCGTCGAACAAACCACGCGCAATCGCACCGGCGGCTTTTTTAACTTTAATGGCACGGCCGGCATCTGGCGCCGCAACGCAATCACGATGAGCGGCGGTTGGCAACACGACACCCTGACGGAAGACACCGACCTAAGCTTTCGCGCGCAGTTGATGGGTTGGAAATTCGTTTATCTGTTGGACGAAGAAGCGCCCGCGGAAATTCCAGTTGAGATAAATGCGTTCAAGGCCCAGCAACGTCGTTGGGCGAAAGGCGTGATGCAGGTGGGCATCAAGCTCTACCCGCGCATCTGGGGTTCAAAGCTGCCGATGCGTGTACGACTGGAGATGTTTTTCCGGCTAACCGGCAACATTAGTTATCCGTTGATGATCGTGGCGAGTTTTCTTCAGTTTCCGCTTTTGCTGGTTCGCTACAATCAACCGTTCTATCACCTGATGATTCTCGATTTGCCACTGCTATTTTTCTCTTCAATTTCCGTTTTTCTTTTTTATGGCACGGCGGTCTGGTATCTCGATGAAAAGCGTGCGCCGCGTTTGTTACATCTGCCACTGGTGATGGCCCTGGGCATTGGTTTGGCCTTTTCCAATGCGCGCGCCGTTTTGGAAGCTCTGCTCGGCATTAAGAGCGAGTTTGTGCGCACGCCAAAATACCAGGTCGAAAAAACTCACGACGAAACCTGGAAACGCAAAAAGTACAAACGCAAGCGCGGTCTGCTGCCACTTTTGGAGTTGAGTTTCTCTATTTATTTTCTACTCGCCATTCTTTACGCGATTCGCATGCGCATGTGGGGCACCGTGCCGTTTCTGTTCCTATTCTTCTTTGGCTTTGGTTACATGGGCGTGATGAGCATGGTACAGGCACTCGGGCGAAGAGGATTAACTTCATTCTGGCGTCCGGCTGCGCGAACGCCTGCCGGTCAGTAGAATTTCCGCGCTGGATTCCCTCAGCTCGACTAATAAGATTCCTTAGATTTATCCGATTTGCGTCTTGATCTGTTCCCTCGCAATCTACTACTATCCTCTGGCCATCAACCAAATATTTTTGCTGCCTTGCCGCGCAACCGCGCAAGCGACTTTCGTTCAATCCAAATTCTGTTTCGATGAGGGAAAATATGAGTGTCAATAAATCCCGAGTAGTCCGCTTTTGTCTGTTGTCTCTGTTGCTTATGACTATAGCGATTTCTGCTTTTGCTCAATCGCAAGCCACCACCGGAAACATAGAAGGTCGTGTACTTGATCCAAAAGAGGCGGCCGTACCTGGTGCTACGGTTACTGCGACAAATCAACAGACGGGCCTGGAAAGGACAGCGACGTCCAGCGATGAAGGTACCTTTACAATTGGTTTTCTGCCGCCCGGTCCCTACACAGTGCGCGCGAATGCCAGCGGCTTCACGCAGGCTGAAGTGAAAGACGTGACGGTAACCGTCGGTAGCAAGACTCCTCTTGATGTAAGTCTCTCGGTCGGCGGCGCGAGTGGGACGGTGACAGTGTCAGGAGAAGCGCCAATTATTGAAACCACGCGAAGCTCGGTGGCGACAACTGTAAATGCGCGCTCCATTGAAAATCTGCCGGTCAACGGGCGCAACTATCTTGATTTTGCAACCCTGACGCCTGGGGTTATCCGCGATCAGAACCGCGAAGGCGATCTGGCCGTCGGCGGTCAAAAGGGAACTCTCAATAGTCTGCAAGTCGATGGCGTTGATAACAACAACACATTTTTTGGACAGGCGTTTGGACGCACCGGGACGAGGCCGCCATATCAATTCTCAGAAGAGTCGGTTCAGGAATTTCAGGTTAACCAGAATGGCTTCTCGGCAGAGTATGGCCGCGCGGGGGGCGCGGTCGTAAATGTGGTGACCAAGTCGGGCACCAACGAGTTTCACGGCGGCGCATTTGAATTTTTCCGCGACGAATCGTTGAATGCGAACACGCCACAACTCAAGGCGTCGCAATTCACTCGTGGCTTTCCGAATAAGCGACCACCGCTTCAGATCAATCAATTCGGCGGGCGTTTCGGCGGACCAATCGTGCGGAATCGGGCGTTCTTCTTTTTCACGTATGACGGACAACGACAGAAGTTGCCAAACTTCCTGGATCCGCCAAATTTCTTTTCGCAGCCGGCCGCCGTGCAGGCGCCATTGTTGCCGAAGTTAGGTACTTATCAAATCAACCGCAACCAGGATGTCTTCATGTTGAAGGGAGATATTTCGGTTACCAGCCGGAATCAACTTTCGCTTCGTTTCAACCAACAGAACTTTACCGGAGCGAACAACGAGTTTACTGGTTCACTGGGAACGCTTGAACACTCCGGCAACAGTATTGCGAAAACCACCACGTTCTCCGGGGCTCTCGTCAGCACGATCAGCAACACGATCATAAACGAGTTGCGTTTTCAGTGGGCCAAAGACCGGGAACCGGGCCTGGCCAATAGCACCGCTCCGGAAGCCCGCATCGACAGCGGTCCTTTACTAATCGGCAGAAACAATTTCAGCCCGCGCGAAACTACCATTAAGCGCGGCCAGGTGCTCGATAATCTGTCGATCGCCTGGGGCCGGCATAGTTTTAGAGCCGGTTATGATCTTAACAAGGACCACATCTTCAACTTCTTCCCTGGCTTGTTTAGTGGCCAATACACATTTCCCACTTATCTGTCTTTTGCTAACAATCTACCGTCTGCGTTTTCGCAAAACTTTGCCGGGCCGGGCACTACTGGAGCAACAACTCGTCCGAACAGCACAGACTTTGCAGCTTTCTTCCAGGACGATGTACGCGTCACTCCTAAGCTGACGCTGAATCTCGGCATACGTTACGATCGGCAAACTCTGGCGCCGCCAACAGTGAGAAATCCTGACGCTCAGCTACTCGCTGCCGGCTACGACACCAGCCGCCAGCCAAAAGACAACGATAATTTTGGACCGCGCGCGGGTTTCAGTTACGCGCCGAGCGACAAAACCGTAATTCGCGGGGGCTACGGCATTTTCTATGGCCGCACTACGGCGATCATGTTGACCGCGCATTCAAACAACGGCATTAACATCCGGGGCGTTAGCCTTACCTGCACTACGCTCATAACGAATCCGTGTCCCACTTATCCAAACGTCTTCACCTCGCCGCCCGCAGTGGCTGGAAACATTCCCAGCATCTATCTTTTTTCCAAGGACTACTCGCAGCCTTATGTGCAGCAGGGACGCTTCGGCGTCGAGCACGAATTCACCAGGAACATTTCGGTGTCTGCTACCTATCTCTACTTCCGTGGTGTTCATCTTTCGCGCACGCGCGACGTTAATTTGAAGGCGCCGGTGCCGACGACTGCGGTGGATCCGGTTTCCGGACAGACTTTTACAATACTGCGGTTTCCCGGGGCCGGTGGCTCGTTCACGACTAACGCTCAGGACCGGCCGAACCCGAGGTTTGCTCGTATAAACTTGTTTGAAGATACCGGCAACTCTCGCTACAACGGATTGGCGATCCAGGCGACGAGACGCTTTTCGCCGTCTCACTTTCTGCGCTCCTGGTTCACCGGCAGCGGATCCCAATTGATGCTTTCGTATACGCTTTCGAAGGCTGAAGACGATAAACCGGATCAAACTGCAGTCGTGGTGGGCAGCGACGATCCCAAGATTGCGCAGAACCCTTTCGACCTGCGCAATGAGTGGGGTTATTCCGATTCTGATCAGCGTCACCGCCTGGTTATCAGTTCTGTTTTTGAGGTGGGAAAGGTTAACTCGACAAACAAATTGCTGCGCTTTTTGTTCAACGATTATACCGTTTCTGGAATAACGCAGCTCCAATCCGGATATGCTTATTCAATGCAGTTTCAAACCGACATCAACCGCGACGGCAATTCTCGCGACGACCGCGTTCCCGGTTTCAAGCGCAATAGTTTCCACACCGGTGCCGTTTTTCAGAGTGATGCTCGTCTTACGCGCACCATTCGCACTAGCGAAAACACAAAGCTGCGTCTAATACTCGAAGGCTTCAACATCTGGAATCGCGCTAACACGGGCCTGGCGCCTGGTGGAAGTTATTTCTCGTTCGTAAGCGTGAACCAGTATTCGGCCTTCACAGCCGATGCCGCGACCAACACGTTGAGGCTGACACGCACGACGGGAGCCAATACATTTGGCTTTCCGCGCTCAATTAACACGCCCCGGCAATTGCAACTGGCAATCAAGTTTGATTTCTAAACCTGTTCGACGGCGAAATTCGAGCGCAAAAAGAAATTAGCGGAACAGAACTACGGGCAGTCAACTAATCAGTTGACTGCCCGTAGTTTGATCGAAGCCGGATAGCAAACCCTGCTGCAGCTTCATTAAATAGAAAAGCAAGGTGGTCGGGGCAAGCTAGTTTACTAGTCGCCGGCGCATCGAATGCTATAGGGAAGAATCCCCGCCCAACTCACGAATTCCGTCCCTCTCCCGCTTTTCTTTTGGGAGAGGGAACCGGAGTAAAGATCATTCCCCCGATCACGGTCCGATCGTGATCCCGCCCGACTGACTGAACGCCTTGGTCTGCGTGACCGTCACGGTCCCTGATCCGGCGCAAGCACCCGCGGTGTTTGTCGTGTATTGCGTCGAGCAGGCGGTGGGAACACCGTTACTGGTGCATTCGAACGCCCACGAGACTACGAGGTGATGGTTGCCACCGCCGACGTTCGGCGCGACGAAGTCGAAGCTGTGTGCCGCCAGAGTACTTTCGATAAGATCAATACTGCAGTTGTTATTCATGCTACAGCTAGCTATCGCATCGAATACATTGCTACTGAGCTGCTGGAAACGTTGGTCGTAAATAATACCTATCGGTGAATAGCCACCCGTATCGGGAGCCACGGCTTTACCATCCAGCGTGACCGTCACGACTACGGCTGCCGAGTTCGCGGAGGTCTCCATAGCCCCCGTCACCTGCGTGTTGTTGAATAGGCCTGTTACTAATGAAGGCCTGATGAGTAACGTAGTGAATTGCGAGTTCGGTGTCTTGATGTAGGTGTCGAGCACTGGCACGATGATGCCTGGGCTCAAGCCACCAGAAGTCGGCACTGCTGCCGCCGTATTGATCGTACACTGCGTGGTCGCAATGCTAGACGCGAAGTTGCCGCTGCTCTGGGCGAAAGCGGGTTGCGCGGCAAACAATCCTACGATTGCAGCAATAGCAAATCCGATCACACCAATAGAGATCTTTCGTAGACTGCTTAACCTCATGTCTTCCTCCTCTGTGTGAACTGAAGCATCACACCTGTCTCGTCGCCCCGGGGCTGTATCGAATGAGACTTAGTCGATTATTTCTCAACCTCGAAAATACTAACGAGCGACCCCTTCAGTTTCGTAACTTGGGCTCAAGTCTACGGAGCGAGGTTGAGAAATTCTTGAGGTCAAGCAGCTTTTGTAGGTCAGATTATTTCATGTCGGTTGCGAATAGATTGAGACTTATCGGCAGCGGGTCGTCGTTGCCCTTTTTCGCTTGGCGATTTGTGATTAACATGTTGATCGCGTTGAGTTGTCTGCCGCGACATGATAAGTGATCTCAAAAAGCTTCGCGCAAGGCGACAACATAAATAAAATTTCCGTACGGACGAAAACCCACACGTCAGCGCATAAACTCTCGTTGTCCAGGAGTACAAATCGCAAACCAGCAGATGTTGGATGGAGTCGAAGCGTGGCTGGGAGGCAGGGACTCGAACCCCGATAGCCAGATTCAGAGTCTGGTGTCCTACCATTGGACGACCTCCCAGCAAAAGAAATTCAATGTAAGTGTAGCCGCTTTTCTTTGTCAACCAGACCAGAATGGTGAATCGTTAATCGTAAATCGTGAATAGTTGGGATGCAGATACCGAAGGGAAACCCCTTGGCTCACACTCGAGAGTTCAACGATCTATTCACTATTTACTATTCACGATTTACTATTTACTAATCCGGGGTCTCATTGCACAATGCTTTGGCAACACCACCTCTCCTGCGCTGGGCGAGCGCAGACCAACTCCCACATCTGAGTTCAATTTTTCGACCGGGAGAACTATGACTGAAAATGATAAACAAAACCCCGCAACTGTTTCGGCTGAAGAGCTGAACGCCCTGGTTGCGGATTACGAAGCGAAGATGGATGAGGTTGCCGAGCTAATCACGCGTGTCCGCCACGAAATGAATAACCCCTTAACCGGCGTGCTGGGCCAGGCGCAGTTGCTGTTACGCGAAGACCTGAACGAGCGAGCGCGCAAGCGTGTCGAAACCATAGAGGAACTCGCCATCCGGTTGCGCGATATAGTGGCCCAACTGCGACAAGTGCAACGTCCCGCCAAACGTCCGACGATCTAAAAAACTTATAAGGTTTAGTGCGAGCGAATTTCATCGCCAGCGAGTTATGCGGGAATCCGCATTTTGTTACTGAGCCGCAACCGCTTTTACGCTTGCATCCGAGCTAACAAAAACCACATAACGCTTGCCGCGAGGGATGACGGCGTCCTCGCCCCTCTTGAAGCCATGCATCAGTGTGAGCGGCGCAATCGGAAATAGGGGCGCCAGCAGCACGCCCATAATGATCGTCTTTGTTGCGACTTCACCTCCATGACCCGTACCTTTGATCGCCGTGTTGTTATTTTTCGCTTCACTGGGATTGTCGGCATGAATGGGAACTCGCGTTCCATCGGCCGCATTCACGTCTACCATGGTCCATGAAAGACGGCCCGACTTTCCCCAGTGTCCGCCACGTTTCGCCTCAACCACCTGAGCTGTTACTAACGCGTTTGCCTGAATGGCAATCGCGCCATCAATCTGGACCGGCGCCAACACGCGGAAAGTAATCAGGTCGCCGGTATGCAGATCCAGTGATGAGACGGTGTAGGCAGCCTCAATATCCAGTTTTGTTCCGGCCGGGATTTTGACTGGGAGGGTTGCGGCCGGCGAAAACTTTTCTGCCTCCATTTTTACATCCGGCGCTGCTGGCTCGACCCGGTTAGTTCCTGCATCCGTCCTTACGCTGGATGAGATAACAGCAGGCGTCTGCGACGGCTGGACACTTTTTACTGCTGACGCGGGCGAAACAGTTGTTTGGCAGATTATCGTGGTTGGCAGCATAAGAAGCGCCAGAAATAGGGCCAAAAATAGTCGCATCGGTTGTTTACTCCTTCGTATTTCAATTTCGCAAAGAATACTTGGCAACCAGAATGCCGAAGGACAAGTGTATGCAGGCACAAAAATGCGTGACAGCCGAAGCTGCCACGCATTTGAAATCAATGAAAGTCTCTAGCGCTAAACCGAGACGGTTTCGTTTTCTTCCACCAGGTACGGCGTAACTGTCACCGGCTTCTCATCAGAGTCTTCCGCCAAAACAGCCTGGATGATCGGCAGACTCAGCGAATGCTTTTTGGAGATTCCGGGAACGTTGTGACCTGCTGCATAGACTGGGTGCCGTTCGTTTTCCTGGTACCAATCAGCGAGATTTGCAGTCTTGTGCATGTTCTCGATGATCTGCCGCCAGCCGACGCCGGTGTTGTAAGCGCAAAATGAAATCTCGCCTTCCTGCGTGCCGTAAGGAATGACGCACATTTCGGTGCGGCGAAAATCGTAGTTGAAAAGATCCTGAAACCACATGCCTTCGACGCAGAGCACGCGCCAGATGTCGTTCGGGTCTTCGGCTTTCTCAGCCTTCATGCGATCGTTGCGATCGGAGCTGGAGTTAGTCGACGAAGGCTTGAAGAGATTCAGGATTTGCGAGGTCGGGAACCCTTCCGGCGCTTCTTCGGCGTTGAAGTTTCGCATGATAGCCATGCCGAGCTGCGCATACGAAAGCTTTTTGCCGCGCGCGGTGTCGGTAATGGTGGCGACGTCTTTCATGAACTGCTCGTAGTCGAAAAACTCGAACAGCGATTTGAATTCGCCGGTCTTTCGGTTGACGACCATCAAGGTAAAGATGCCGCAGTTGGGATGACAATTGCACGAGGACCAACCCCACGGCGCGTCAGCGCCTTGCAACATGTCCATCACACTGGTAAACGCTGAATAAGAGGACAGCGGAAACCAATCGCGCAGAGGCTGAAGTTGGCCACGGAGTTGGTCTTTCAGATCGTGCGTCATACCGGCGAGCGTGTAACGCTGCTTAATGCGAAGCTCGTCCGAAATATCTTCGTCGCGGCCAGTGAACGAAACTGGTTGGAACGCAATCGTCTGCACCTTGTCAATATTCTTAGCCGCAAAGTCAACGATCGCACCGATGCCATCATTGTTAATTGTGTTGACGATAGTCGTCACCAGGGTGACTTTGATACCAACGCTGGCGAGATTTTCGATCGCCTGCTGCTTAACATCAAACAAGTTGCCGACGCCACGATGTCGGTTCTTCTCTTCGCTGACGCCGTCAAACTGTAGGTAGACGCCGTGCTGCCCCGCCGCTTTCGCAGCTTTGCAAAAT
>JBDUCB010000262.1:0-4863 GCA_040003695.1 bacterium | reverse complement strand
CGAGTCAGGCTCGGGCAAGTCAGTTACAAATCTTTCCATCATTCGGCTGATACCAACACCGCCGGGCAAGATTGTTTCGGGCGAAGTCATGTTCGACGGCCAGAATCTATTGACCTTGAATAATGAAGCGGTGCGCCATATTCGAGGTCGTCGCATCGCCATGATCTTTCAGGATCCGATGACCTCGTTGAATCCGTTCATGAAGGTGTCGCGACAGTTGATGGAGATGACACGATTGCACTTTGGCCACACGAAAAAGCAGGCCTATGAGCATGCCATCAAGATGCTGGAGACTGTCGGCATTCCCGATGCGCGCGCGCGTGCCAATAACTATCCGCATGAATTCTCGGGCGGCATGCGACAGCGCGTGATGATTGCCATGGCGCTGTCGTGTGAACCGGAGTTGCTGATTGCCGACGAGCCCACCACCGCGTTGGACGTTACGATTCAGGCGCAGATTCTGGAGTTAATAAAAACGCTTAAACAAGCGACCGGTACCAGCGTGATTCTAATTACGCACGATCTCGGTATTGTTGCCGGCATGACCGACCATCTGCTGGTTATGTATGCAGGAAAGATTTTTGAACAGGCGCCCACAAAAGAGTTGTTCGCGATCCCCGGAAACCCTTACACCAAAGGTTTGTTGCGATCGGTTCCCGACCCGACAGCGGAACAGGGTGCGCTATACCAAATTCCGGGTTTGCCGCCGGACGTTGCGCACTTGCCGCCGGGCTGTCCATTCGCACCGCGTTGCGACCGCGCGGCGGAAATTTGTCATCGTGAGTTTCCGCCGTTTGTACAGTTAACGAATGATCATTGCTCGTTATGCCATTTCGCGCATGAAGTTTACGAAGAGTCACGCGCCGAAGCGAAAATGAGTTCAGAGTACAACCTTTAGGTTGCTCACTTGCACGAAAGCAAGCTGAAGCTTGTACTCTGAACTGCTGGGCCGTTGGACGGATTAGAAGATGACTACTGAAGAAACAAACCGTCTCGAGCAAATGCCGCCGCCGATCGAAAGCGGTCATGGCGATCCGTTGATCGCGATACGAGACTTGAAGGTCTATTTTCCAATTGCCGGCAATGGCAATGTTAAGGCCGTTGACGGTGTAACGATAGACATTTACGCCGGTGAAACGCTCGGCCTGGTCGGTGAATCCGGCTGCGGTAAGTCAACGTTGGGCCGCGCGATACTGCGGCTGGTCGAACCAACGTCCGGTCAGGTGCTCTTTCGCAATCGCGATCTGGCGCATCTATCCACTCGCGAACTGCGCAAACATCGCCGGCATCTGCAGATTATTTTTCAGGACCCCTACGCTTCGCTTAATCCGCGCATGACGGTCGGTCAGATCGTGGGCGAGCCGTTGGACACATTTCGGATTGCGCGGGGCAGGGAAGCAGACGAACGCGTGCAGGAGTTGTTGGAGACAGTTGGCTTGAGCAAGCGCTTCACCAAACGATATCCGCATGAATTTTCAGGTGGCCAGCGCCAACGCATCGGCATCGCACGCGCGCTTGCAGTCGATCCGGATTTCATTGTGGCCGATGAGCCAATCTCGGCCCTCGATGTTTCTATTCAAGCGCAGATCATGAATCTCCTGGAAAAGCTCCAGCGGCAGAAAAATCTCACCTACCTTTTCATTTCTCACGACTTGCGCGCGATTCGTCACGTTTCCGATCGCGTCGCGGTAATGTATTTGGGCAAACTGGTTGAGATAGCAGATGCCAAGGCTATCTATGCCGATCCTTTAATGCCCTACACGAAGGCGCTCATTTCCGCCGTGCCTGTTCCGGACCCGGTGGTTGAAGCAAGCCGCCAGCGAATCGTCCTCGAGGGCGATGTGCCCTCTCCAATCAATCCGCCGCAAGGTTGCCGCTTTCACACGCGCTGCCCTTACATGATCGAGACGTGCAAACAAGTGGTGCCGCCCCTCGTGGAGATCAAGCCAAACCACTTTGCTGCCTGCATTCGCATCAGCCCGAACCAGCCTGACATTGAAAAGGTCGCGCCCGGCGCTGCCCCGGGCCTGGACGGGGCCCAGCGGGTAATCAGTCAATAACCCAAAATTTCCCCAAAAAACGGCGATACGCACCGCCTTAAACGCATGAAAAGCGTTTGCTATTAGTCGTTTATCAATAGGGCAAGTTGTTCTAATTAGCCCGATTTGGCTGTAACTGTGTTTACCGCTGGTCTTAATCGAAGGCCTATTTTGTTGGCGCAAATCAGGAACCTATACTGAAGCAATCAATCGATGCCACGTCGCAAACAAGAATCTGGTGCAAAACGATCGGTCGCGAAGAAATCTGTGACCGTCGACCACAGTCTGCCAGAGATCGTTCAGGAACATCCTGAGGATGCGCCGGCGGGCTGGCTCGAAGTGCAGGATAAACTCGCCACGTCGCTAGGTTTGTCGCTTTTGCTCGTTGACGGGCGACAACCGCCGGCGGTGGCGGCTTCAAACAACAATTCGATCTGTCATGCCTTTCAAACCTCGCCCGAGCACGTTCGGCTTTGCGATCCTTATTGCGGCGATGCACACCGGCGCGCGATGAGCGCGGGCACGGTGGTCCATTACAAATGCCACGCCGGGCTGGAGTGTTTCACCATGCCGGTTGAGATATCAGGCGAGCCGAATCTCGCGGCCATCGGTGGCCGCGCCTTCACAAGTGGCGCTGACTATCGTTCGCTTGCTGACCGCTTTCGTGAAGGAGAGTTGAACGAGTTGCTCGATCGAGCTCCGTTTGAAAACGTGATCTTTTCTGAATCGCAACGCCTCGAGCAGTTGTCGACACAGTTGGAAAAAGCCACGCGCAACTTTTCGCTGGCCGGTCCAACCACGATCAGCGAACGAATCAGCGAGCCAAAACCAGAACCCATTGTCGAACCGGAAACAGAAGCGGTCATGCCGGCGATAAATATCAGCGACGCTTCACGCACCGTGGAAACGCAACCCGAACTGCAACGTGAAGTGAATCGCCTGCGCGGTGAGTTACAGCATCGTTCCGACCTTGCCGATTCGCTGAAACATTTTCTCGATCGCATCAGCTCCAACGAACCGGAAGAGACTTATGTGGCGATATTGACGCACGCTAAAAGCCTGCTGCGCGCCGAACGCGCTTCGCTGATGGTGCTTGACGAAGACGCGAATGAACTTGTCTTGAAGGCGGCAATTGGATTGTCGGTACCGAAGGAAGAAATAGGCCGCGCCCGTCTCGGCGAAGGTATTGCCGGGCAAGTGGTCGAATCAGGGCGGCCCATGGTGGTCGCCAATTCGGCGAGCACAGGCGAGTTAGTTGCGACTGAAAAGCGGGATTACAAAACCGGGTCATTTATCAGTTATCCGATAACTATGCGCGGGCGAAAGGTCGGCGTGCTGAATTTGACTGACAAGACGACCGGCGCAACGTTTGATGATGTGGATTTGAGTTTGCTCGATCTTGTGAGCCCGCAGATCGCGATTGCGCTCGAGCGCGCGGAATGGCAGGACCGCGCCACTCAGTTTCAATTGATGTCGATCACCGATCCGCTCACTGGCCTGCTTAATCGCCGTTATCTGGAAGAGCGCCTAACTGAAGAACTAAACCGTTCGACGCGCTACAACTACTCAATGAGCTGTTTGATGATCGACATCGACGATTTCAAGAAATACAACGATCTCAACGGCCATCAGGCGGGTGACGCGGCTTTGAAGATCACGGCGCATTGTCTGAAGGCGGCGCTGCGTTCCGCCGATGTTGCCTGTCGTTATGGCGGTGAAGAGTTTTGCATTCTGCTGCCCCAAACTTCGCTGACCGAAGCCGGCGTAATTGCCGAGCGCATGCGCCAGCGCGTGGCGGAAACAGATTTTCCCTATGGCAAGTCGCAGCCTTTGGGCGTTGTCAGTATCAGTATTGGCATATCAACTTTCGCCCGGGACATAGACACGGCCGAGAAAGTGATCTCCGCCGCCGACCGCGCCCTTTACAGCGCCAAGAGTCAGGGCAAGAACCGAATCGAGTTTTACGTTGAAAACCTAACGAGCGCACCGGCTAACAGATGAGTTCCAGCCCAAAGCAAGTGCGGCGCATTCTTGGCCGCGTTAAGCGCGAAGAGTTTGTTGGCAGGACTGCCGAACTCGAGCGCGTCGTCTCGCACGCGGTTGCGGCGCGCGACGCTCGCGGACTGCTGATTCTGCTGGCGCCGCTCGCGGGGGTGTCGGAATTGCTGCGTCAGGTTTTCGATGAGTTATTCAACGCCCAGGGCGATGTAGTTCCCATCTATTTCTCGCTGCCCGCAAGTGAAACCACCGCCGTCAGCGCATCAATCGAATTCCTCAATGCCTTCCTGGCGCAGTACATCGCCTTTCGCCGTAACGAGCCGTCGATTGCGCAAGGTTCGTTGACGATGAACGACCTGGTCCAACTCGCGCCCGTCGTGGACCTCGATTGGATTGAAGAACTAGTCGAGGCATACAACAAACAACGATTCAGCGATGACGAACGTGAGCTGGTACGCTTTTGCCTTAACGCGCCGCGGCGAATGCCTGCGGCAAATCCGAAACCTTACGTTCTCTTCGACGCCGTCAAACTTGCAAACTACGACGACGAGGACGTTCCCTTTGCCAGCGAGATCATAAAGGCTCTCTCGGGCGCACCGTCCTTCGCCCTTGCTGGTTTGCGTCGCGAGATCATTCGTGAAGTTGAACGAGCAGACATTGATTCCGGCAAATTGGGAAAAATTCGCCTCGAACCACTTGCTGAAGCTGATGCGCGAGCCCTGGTGGCTTCGGTCGCGCGACGAGAAGGCGTAGCAATAAGCGACGAAAGCCGCGACCTGCTGGCGCAGCAGTTTGAAGGCAGCCCGTTTCTGATTAACGCGATGAT
>JBDUCB010000152.1:0-4868 GCA_040003695.1 bacterium | reverse complement strand
ATGAATTACCCTTGGCAGCTCGGTGGCAGAGCACCTAGTTTACAGCGCGGGATAAAATTCAGAGTTTAGAAAATCTACCGGGAGTACAAGAATCGTGGCAGCAGAACTCAAACGTTTTATCATCGGCCGCGCCCTTAGGACCGAACAAGCGGCCCATGAGCGACTTTCGAAGAAAACAGCATTAGCTGTGTTTTCTTCCGACGCGCTTTCTTCTACCGCCTATGCCACTGAGGAGATCCTGCTCGTGTTGGCTGTTGCTGCAGCTTACGGCCAGGCAGGCGCATTCAAGTATGTGATCCCAGTTTCTATCGGCATTGGCGTCCTCCTCGTTATCGTGGCTACCAGCTACCGGCAAACTATCCACGCCTATCCATCGGGCGGTGGCGCATATATCGTTGCCAAAGAGAATCTTGGCATCAATGCCGGTCTGGTTGCTGGGGCATCACTGCTGGTTGACTACGTTCTGACCGTCGCTGTTTCGATCGCCGCTGGCGTTGCGGCCATCACTTCAATGGTACAGGGGACGCGATATGCGTGGCTGGACCATCACAAGGTTTTTCTGTGTCTCCTCTTCATAACCTTTATTGCCGTTGCCAACCTGCGCGGCGTACGTGAATCGGGCAGTCTGTTCGCCGCACCGACTTACGCCTTTCTTATCAGCTTTCTCTTTATGATTGGTTATGGACTATTCAGCTACTACACGTACGGTGGCGCCGCGCCTGTCCCGGGCCCCGAAGAGATTAAGATCGCGGAAGGTTACAAGCTTCAACCTTTGACACTCTTCCTGCTGCTTGGGGCATTCTCTAACGGTTGCGCTGCACTGACAGGTATCGAAGCGATCTCTAACGGTGTTCCGGCGTTCAAGAAACCGGAAGCGAAGAACGCGGCCACCACCCTGGTCATAATGGCCGCGCTGCTGACGGTGATGTTCCTTGGTACCAGCGTCCTTGCCTATCTCTACGGCGTTCATCCGCACGCGAGTGAAACCGTCATTTCCCAGTTTGCGCGAATCATGTTCACGGGGCCACTGGCCTGGTTCTACTACGTCGTACAGATATCGACTGCTTTGATTCTGGTACTAGCGGCCAACACCTCGTTTGCGGACTTCCCGCGCCTTGCCAGCCTCCTGGCACGGGACCGTTTCCTGCCGCGCCAGTTCGCAACCCGCGGAGACAAACTTGTCTTCTCAAATGGGATTGTGATTCTGGCAATCTTTGCCAGCATTCTGGTAATCGCCTTTGGTGGTGATACGAGCCGGCTCATCCCGCTCTATGCCGTCGGCGTCTTTCTCTCGTTCACGCTTTCACAGGCAGGGATGGTCCGGCACTGGCTCAAGGTGCGTTCGCAGTCACCAAACAACAAGCGTAAGTCACGCAAACGGCGGGAAGATGACATCCACTACACTCAAAGCACCGTAGATAGAGAGGCGTTGCCTGATGCAGAACTGGAGGCATCCGAACACCGGGGATCGGCCTTCGTTACGGATGAGGTGACAGACAGCACACACTGGAAGAAATCGATTGTAATTAATGCGGTCGGGGCCGTCGCTACCTTCATTGTGCTCTGCGTCTTCATTGCCACCAAGTTCATACACGGTGCGTGGATCGTGGTGGTGGTTGTCCCTCTACTTGTCTTCATGTTTCGTGCCATCCACAAACACTATGTGATCGTGGCAAAACAACTCTCCACGGAGGGACTTGAAGGTATTCGTCCGATCAAGCACACGGTGATAGTCCCGATTTCCGGCATTCACCGCGGCGTCGTTGCTGCGTTGCAATATGCGAAGGCCATTGCTCCAGAACATGTCGAGGCGGTCTATGTGGATTTCGATGAGGAGGCCACGGCGAAGTTACGAGAGAAGTGGGAGCGTTGGGGAGCCGGAATAAAACTAGTGGTTCTCCCGTCACCCTATCGCGAGCTTACGCGTCCGTTACTGCGTTACATCGCTCGCCTCGAACGAAAGAATGACAATGAAATGGTCACGGTGTTGCTACCGGAATTTGTGCCGGCCAAGTGGTGGCAGCATCTACTACACAATCAGAGCTCGCTCATGCTCAAAGGTGCATTGCTGTTTAAGAAGGGTGTTATTGTTACCAGCGTACCGTACCATTTGGAAAAATAGTTACGACTGGAAACTGGAGACGAGACGATGACGTAGGTGCGTTGTTGTTGTGAGGTTGAATTCTAAGTCGACTAACTGGCGGCCGCATCAGCTTCACCGGTTCGTCCGGCAAGAAAGCACGAGCGACAATAAACCGGCCGGCCCTGTGAAGGATAAAAAGGAACGGTCGTCTGTTGACCGCATTGGGCGCATTGCACCGACACTTCAATGCGTTGTCGCACCCCTGAGGTTTGCGCAGCAGTGATGGCGGCTAATCTTTCGTTCTTCGCCTGCTTGCACGGCTTGCAACGCTTCGGTTCGTTCTTTAATCCTTTGTCGTGGAAAAAAGCTTGTTCGCCTGAAGTCCAGATAAAATTCTCGCCGCAATCTACACATTTGATAGTGCGATCGGGATGTTCGACTTCTGAACCGGTTTTCAAATTACTGACAGGATTCTGGTCTAACATGGTTCGCTCTCCCTGGGTCGTTCGATCCCACGACGGTTGGCGGGGCCACTTGGAAGCGGTTCTACCCGTTACTATGAAAGGAGCCGCTGTTCTTTCCTGGCGAGTATCGGGGTGAGCGTCGGCACCTCGAGCAGGCGAGCAGTTGGAAAAAAGTATAACTATGACGAAAATGTGTCAAGGATAAAAAACCATGGTGTTGCTGGAAGGAAAGGTCTGAGTTTCCGCGAATCAACTAATTAGCAATGAAAGTAATGGTTATAGGTTCCGGAGGCCGCGAACATGCGCTGATTTGGGCGCTGAAACAGACTTGTCGCTTACCTCTAAAACTCTATTGCTCCCCCGGCAATGCGGGCATAGCGCAACTGGCGGAATGCATACCTGTCTCTGTCGATAACCACTCTGCGCTGATCGATTTCGGGCGCGCCAATGCGATCAATCTCACTGTCGTTGGCCCCGAAGTGCCACTGGCTAACGGAATTGTTGACGAATTTCAAAACAGCGGGTTGAAGATTGTCGGACCCTCGCGCGCGGCTGCGCGCTTGGAGTCGAGCAAAGCATTTGCGAAAGAGTTCATGGGTCGCCACGCGATACCAACTGCTGACTATGTGATTGCGAATTCATGCGAGGAGACGTTACGAGCAGTTCGAGGTGGCAGATTTGGCGACGTGAATTCGCCCGTCGTCATTAAAGCCGACGGGCTTGCTGCCGGCAAAGGCGTCATCGTTGCGCAATCGCGTGAAGAAGCAGAACGTGCGATTGATGAATTAGCGAGCGGCAGTATCGTGGCCCAGGAAGCTGCGAGCCACATTTTGATCGAAGAAGCGCTTGCGGGAAAAGAAGTATCAATTCTACTTTTCGCTGACGGATGTGATTATGCGCTAATGCCCGCGGCCCGCGATCACAAGCGGATAGGAGAAAGCGATACCGGGCCAAACACCGGCGGCATGGGCGCTATAACTGATTCATCTGTTGTCGATCCCGAAACACTCAATCAAATCGTACGCGAAGTTGTCGAACCTACACTCGAAGGCGCAACGAAAGAAGGCTTTCCGTTTCGTGGCATTTTGTTTATCGGCTTAATGCTGACTGCTGATGGGCCAAAAGTTCTCGAGTACAATGTGCGCTTTGGTGACCCGGAAACTCAGGCAATTCTAATCAGGCTTGAGTCTGATCTGTTTGAGATCTTTCAGGCGTTGGTCGACGGTCATCTGCGAGACGTTAACGTTCGTTGGAAGGAAGGCTCGTCTGCCTGTGTTGTTCTGGCGAGCGGCGGGTATCCGGGCGCGCACAAAACAGGGGCGCGAATCGAAGGTTTAGATCAAGTCATCATCGGCGAGAACTTTCAGGTTTTTCATGCCGGCACATCGTGGTCAGAAACGGGTGAGCTGGTAACGGCGGGCGGCCGCGTATTGGGCGTGACCGCCGCGCAACCCACTTTGGACGCGGCCCTGGCGCACTGCTACGGCGCCATAGATCAGATCAAATGGCCGGGGATACAGTATCGGCGTGATATCGGACATTTCGAACAGCGCCAAAAAGCGAGCAGTTCCGAGTTCACGCGTTAGCCCTGCTGTTGTTACGGCTTGGCCATTTCGGTGCGCGGCAAGTCTTTGACTTGCCGGCCCGGCCGCCCGGGTTTTTCCGTTCTCCGACGGTTGATAACCGAATCAGTTCAAGAATTCACCGCTTCTGGAAGGCAATGAGGCCCAACTGCTATACTCCGACATTGGATCTGGCGCTCGTATTTTGAACCCTTCGCAGTTATTCATCGTACAAAACATATGCGGGCGGCCAGAAGTTAACGCCGGTGGCTTTTGACACGCCCCGACAGGGGTTTTCGCAAACACGATCTAACATCCAATCGCTAGAGGATCGGTCAAAAATGGGACTTCTTAGCAGAATCAAACGCTCTGTGCGCGCACTGTTCGGCGGCATAATCGAATCAACCGAGAATCCCGAACTCATACTGCAGCAAACCATTCGCGACATGCGCGACCGCGTGCCCGAACTCAACAATTCGGTGGCGCAGGTAATGGCTACGGAAAAGCTGCTGGCGAAAAACAAAGAGCGCCTGGAAACGCAGGTCGTTGATTTGGATTCGAAAATCAAAGCATCGGTAAAGCTTGGCCGCGACGACATCGCGACCGCCTACATTGGCCAGTTGGGGCAGGCCCAGATGGACCTGCAAAAAACCGGCCAGCAGCTTGAGCACGCCACGCTCGCCTCGGCACAGGCGCTGAAAGCACGCGACAATTATGTGTTGCAGATGCAGCGGCGCACCGCCGAAGCCATGCAGTTGA
>JBDUCB010000006.1:0-4891 GCA_040003695.1 bacterium | reverse complement strand
CATCAAGCTGTCCGCGTTCGCGATAGAGATTGAGTTTGTTGTGAAGCGTCTTCAAACTGATTCCTAACAACTCAGCAGCGCGTGTCTTATTGTTTTTAGTTTTCTTGAGCGTGCGCACGATCATTTGCCGCTCAACCTCTTCGATGGGAGTGCCGACGGGAAACGTTATGGTGTCTTCGTTTCTTAGGCGCTCGCGTTGGTCGATGGGATACGGAGCAAAGTGGTGCCGCTCGATCTGCTCCCCGGAGCAAATGATTACCGCCCGCTCAATTACGTTTCTCAGCTCGCGCACGTTTCCCGGCCAGGCATGAAATTGCAAAGCGGAAATAGCCGCAGCACTCAGAAAACGCGCCGGCCGCGAGTGTTTCTCCGCAAGTTTTGTTACCAGATACTGAGCCAGCAGCGGCAGATCGTCCTTGCGTTCTTTCAAGGCGGGCAGGTGAATGCGAAACACATTCAGGCGGTAAAGCAAATCTTCGCGCAGGCTTCCTTTGGCTATGGCCTCCTGCGGATCCTGGTTCGTGGCTGCAAGAATTCGTACATCAACATCAATCTCTTTTCGGCTTCCCAGACGCCGCACCGCTCGTTCTTCAATCACGCGCAAAAGCTTGGCTTGCAACATCGCCGGCATTTCAGAAATTTCGTCTAAAAGCAGTGTGCCGCCGTCGGCTAGTTCGAAACATCCCGGGCGTCGCGAAGCTGCGCCAGTGAAGGCGCCCTTCTCATGTCCAAAGAGTTCCGACTCCATCAGGCTCTCGGGAATCGCCGAACAATTAATTCCGACAAATGGCTGGTCGTGTCGCGGGCTCAGCCGATGAATGGTGCGCGCCACGAGTTCTTTACCCGTGCCGGATTCACCAGTGATTAAAACTGACGCCGACGACGGGGCGATCTGTTCGACGAGCGAGTAGATCTCGCGCATCGTCGCCGAACTACCAACGAGTTCGCCGAAAGCGCCGCGATCCTGGAGCTCGCGGCGCAGCACTTCATTTTCACGTCGCGCTTGCCTAAGTTCGACCGCACGATCGAGCACAACGCGAAGCTTGTCTGTATCAACGGGCAGTTCCAGATAGTGGTAGGCGTACTCTTCTTTTACGGCGCGCTTTGCCACCTCGGCAGAGTCCGACCCGGCGAGTAGGATGACCGGCACACCGCTTTGTTGCGCTTTGAGATCGTGCAGAACGCTGAAGCTATTGTCGACCGCCAGCGAATTGCTGTCGACGACTACGGTGGGATCCACTTTAATTATCTCGTTCAGATCAGGTAACCCGCTCTCGCCGAGCAGTGCATCGTAGCCCCACGATGAAATCAATTCCTTGAGAGCTTCACCGCTCGTTTTGTTTTGGTCCACGACGAGTATGCGTTGGGGCAACATGAATTGAGTTTAGCACGACTGCATCAGCTCTTAGTGCTTGAAGTTGGTAGTGTCCTAACTTGAAATTCTCTGCGCTTGCTCGGCGTACTCCGCGAGTCTGCGGTTGATTTATTTTAGAAAGCAGCAACCGCAGAGGCGCAAAGGCCGCGGAGATTACGCAGAGAAAAGCTAAAACTAGATACCACCTTGAAATTCGCCGAAGGTTACCACTGGCTCTTTTTCCGGCTATACGTCGGCAAAATAGTCAGCGATGGCGCGAGCGAAGATTGGAATTGTCGACTGCTGCGGCTGGATTTCGACTTTTAGTCCAAAATCGGCCGCTGTCTCCGCGGTGATGTCTCCCAGACAGGCGATGGTGATTCCGGAAAGTACGCTGCCCAGGTCCTGAGTATCAAAAAGCTGTCCAAGATTCTTGACGGTGGACGCGCTGGTGAATGCAATGCAGTCAGCGCCGCCAGAAAGCATCGCAGCCACACGGCCGCGATCCAGATTCTGTGGCAACGCGGTTCGATAGACAGGGACGACATCGACGCGCGCACCCGCTTCTTCCAATGCTTTGGGCAGAAAGTCTCGCGCGACCGAGGCGCGGGGAAGCAAAATGTTAAGTCCTTTAAATGCGTCGGCACCACCAATGAAGCGCTCGAGTGCAGAAAAAACTCCTTCAGCTTTGAATTCAGTTGGTATCAAATCAACGTGAACGCGCAAATCTCCCAAACGCTCCGCCGTAGCCTCGCCAATCACGCAAACTTTCAGGTCATCAAGATTGCCTGCATCCTGCCCCAGTGCGGTTAGCCGCTTAAAAAAGTAATTCACCGCATTGACGCTTGTCAGTATCAGCCAGTCATAGCCGTAAAGGTGGGTGATTGCCTCGTCCAGCCGCCGATAGTCGTCAAGCTCCTGAATTTCGATTGTCGGGCAGGCGATTACCTGGGCGCCGTATTGTTCGAGTTGTTCTGCAAACTCGTCAGCCTGAATGCGGGCACGCGTGATCACGACTGTGCGTCCGGCCAGCGGCGACTTCAAAAATTTCTCATCTTTGCTTTGCTCAACTGGTGCCATTTGCATTCAACAATTCCCGGGCGCCGCGGGCGAGCAGATCAGTCGCCAGCGATTTACCTAGTTGTTCGGCCTGGTCCACCTTACCGGAAAGTCGATCGCGGAGAATCCGTTTGCCTTCGATGTCGGCGACCAAGCCTTCAAGATGGAGAAGTTCACCGTCGACCACTGCATGCGCGGCGATCGGCAATTGGCAGCCGCCATCGAGTTCGCGCAGAAATGCCCGCTCCGCCGTACAGGCAACTCTGGTAGCGAAATCGTCGAGCGCCCTTAATGTAGCGATGGACTGTGCATCATCGGCGCGAGTTTCGAGGCCCAGTGCGCCCTGGCCCGGCGATGGCAACATCTCGGTGGGCGAAAGCGTTACGCTGATGCGCCCTTCCAAACCGAGGCGTCGCAAGCCCGCAGCTGCGAGAATGACTGCGTCGTAATCGCCACGATCCAACTTGGCAAGGCGCGTGTCCACGTTGCCTCTTAGCTCCTTCAGGGTTGCGTCCGGTTTCAGGTGCTTTAACTGCGCCAACCGTCTGGTGCTCGAAGTTCCAATTGTCGCGCCTGCAGGCAGCGTGTCGAGAGTGTTGAATTGCTTAAAAATATCAGCGCGAATAATCAAAGCGTCGCGCGGATCTTCGCGCTTCCCAATTGCAGCGATTTGTAGTTCCTCGGGAATAATCGTCGGCAAGTCCTTTAACGAATGAACCGCAACATCGACGCGACCGGCCAACAATGCCTCTTCGAGTTCCTTGGTGAAGACGCCCTTCCCACCAATCACTGACAACGGTTCGGAATTAACGTCGCCTAACGTGGTAATGATCTCTATTCGAGTTTCGAGTGAAGGATCAATGCGCTTGAGCTCGCTTTGCACAAGACGCGCTTGCGTGAGCGCGAGTTTTGAACCGCGCGAACCAATGACGAGGATCTGTTTCATGTTACGGGATTATTCTTCGAGGCCGAAGATGTCGCGCCAGGCCTCAATGATTTCGGCATCGCTCGCATCAGAGGAATGGCGCATCTGACTCAACACGGGATGCGAAATCTTATTGACTGTCGACATTAATAAAGTCTCAATCCCGGATTCCTGCTCCTGACTCAACGGTCCAAGCCGGTGTCGTTGTCGCTTCAGCTCCTGCCGCGCAATGTCATGAAACATTTGTTTCAGAGCGCCGATAGCCGGGCCGCTTTCCAGCGCGCGCAATGCCTGTTGAAACTGCATTATTTCGGATTCGACGATTAACTCAGCCCGCTCGGCTTCGCGTTCGCGCTCGCGAATGTTCGATGAAATCACGGATTCGAGATCGTCAATATCGAAAACGAAAACGTTGGGAATTTTGCCGATGGCGGGATCAATGTTCCGTGGCACGCTGATATCGATAAAGAAAGCAGGCCGATTGCGCCGCTTTGTTAACGCATCGCGCACCATCTTTTCCGTGACGATGTAGCGATCGGCAGCAGTTGAACAAATAACGATGTCGGCTTGCGACAAGTGCTCGGCAAGCCGGGCAAGATCAACCGGTGTTCCGCCGAGTTCGCGTGCCAGGTCGCGGGCGGGCCCTTCCGATCTATTTGCCAGCAGCACATTCGATACTCCTGCATTCACCAGGTGACGCGCCGCAAGCTCGGCCATCTCCCCAGCGCCAATCAACAGCGCTGTCCGTCCCTCGAAAGAATCAAAAATCTTTTTGCCCAGCTCCACAGCCATATAACTGATGGATACAGCATTCGCGCCGATTCCCGTTTCCGTGCGCACGCGTTTGGCCACGCGAAAGGCGTGATGGACCAGACGATTTAGAATCCTTCCCGTTGTCCCCGCTTCAAGCGCAATCGAATAGGCGCGCCGAAACTGGCCCAGGACCTGAGGCTCGCCAACCACCATCGAGTCGAGTGACGACGCCACGCGAAACACGTGGCGCACCGCCTGGTCATCGGTATGTTGGTAGAGATTTGATTCGAATCGGGATCGCGGCAGCTCGTTTGCTCGCGTCAAGAATTCAATGATCCGTTCGGTAGTGTCATTCAGCCGACCATTCGCTGTTTCAGTCAATACTTCCACACGGTTGCAGGTGGAGACGATTAGTCCCTCTCTTACAATCTCGCCGTCAACCAGCGAGCGCAGTCCGCTGGCGCAGGCGTCGTCCGAAAGCGCCAGCAGCTCGCGCACCGGAAGCGGCGTCGACTTATGATTAACTCCTACTAAGACAATAGACATTTAGTGAACCGGAATAAGCGATGTTAGCCCGAAAACGTGATAACCACCCATCATTCTGGCGCCAAAGAAAGTACAAAGGACGAGCGCGAATCCGGCAACTCCAATCCAGGCCGCCCTTCGTCCACGCCAGCTTGCGGTCGAACGATAAACGATCAGCGACACGTAAAGCAGCCAGGTAAGTGCGGCAAAGATCTCTTTTGGATCATTGTGCCATAGACGGCCGTCGCGCGACGATGCCCAAAGCATTCCGGTTG
>JBDUCB010000303.1:0-4903 GCA_040003695.1 bacterium | reverse complement strand
TTGCAGCCGGTCAGCGACGTCGCGATAACTGACATCGACGCCGTAAACTTCCGTGAAGGCTGCCACGGCGCGGCCCACGTCGCCCATTTGTTCGTAAGCCGAACCCAGCTCGTACTGTAGCGCCTTGTATTCTTCGGCGCCCCGGCCCGGAACATCCAAACCTTTCTTAAACCAGAGCACCGCCGCCTGTGGCAGACCTTTCTGCACAAAGCAATGGCCCAGCATGTTACAGCATTGAAAAAATCGGGGCGTGTTATCGGCGGCCGTCGTCATACTGGCAGCAGTCTGAAACTCTCTGATGGCCTCATCGAGCAAGTCCATCTCTTTGTAGGCCGTCGCCATGTTGTAGTGCGTCTCGAAATCTTCGTCGGTTTTGGCGTGTTCACCTTCAGCTTCGACGCGAAACTCCTCAAATATCGCCGCCAATCCGGAATCAATCCCACTATTAGTAGGCGCCGCTTTGGAAATGCCTGGCGAACTTCCTTCTTCACTGCCGCGCGACACATCATCAACAACGAAAACTGTTTCTGGCTCAATCTGAGCAGGAGAGGTTGTTTCTACCGCCGCCTCAAATTCCACCGTCGTTGTGGCCGATTTTCCTGCGCTCAGCATTGCGCGCCGGGAATCAAACTCAGCATCCGGTCCAAACTGGCGTTCCAAAATATCGAGAGTGTCGAGGGCGATGTCGGAGTAACCCTGCGCGATATAGAAGTCAACGCTTTCCAGCTCCTGCTTGATCAGGGCCGCCTTGCGCGGCATGGCGTTGTCATCGGCCTGGCCGCCAGACTCGACCTGCGCTCCGGTTGTTTCAGAGTAGCCCAGCTGAAAGTCTTGCGAGAAGGGATCAATCGATGTTTGCTCCGAAATGAGGGCGTCTGAGTCATCGACGTCATTGAGGTCGGCAAAAGAGATGTTCGTTGAATTGGCATCGGCAAGTGAATTCCATTCAAACTCTGCTGCTGGTTCGGCAGCGCTGGTATCGTCTTTTGCAGGAGTCTCGTCGACGATTGCAAAGCTTTCGAACGTAGGCACAACCTCTGCTGCACGGTACTCATCGTTGAGATAGGATTTAGAAGCTTCATCGAGGCCTCCGCCGATAGCTTTCAGCCGTTCGGCGTAGCGCGATTCATCGGGCGCAAGGCGGACCAACTGCGTTAACGCATAACGCTCGTCCTCGACCATGACGGCGGCTTCCGCCGATTCCGCCAGACGTTCGAGCACAGAGCGCAGCTTTTCGGTGTCGCGTTGCCACCAATGAGTTCGGGCCAGTAAGCGCAATGCGCCAACGTGCTCGGGAGCGCGCGCCAGGATTTCATTAATCAGTTCCAATAGGTCCGTTTCTTCGCGACCAGCCAACATTTTTTCAATGATTTCGCCGAGCAGACGCACTGCTTCGTCTTCCTGCCCGAGCTTCAGATAAACGCGCGCCACTTCGATGTAACGGCGATAATTGCCCGCATCATGGGCCAGCAGCAAGGCAGTCGCGCGTTCAGCTCCGGGAGCGTCCTCGGCGGCGACATAAGCGTCGGCCAGCATCGAAGCGAGATCCGAGTCCTCAGGATTTTCGGCCACCGCTTTTTCTAAAACCTCAGCAGCATCTTCAGCCGAGCCTAAAGCGCTGGTCACCGAAAGCAAACCGCGCAGCAGAGTCTTGTCATGAGACTTCAGCTCCAAAGCACGCAAGTAAGCCGCGTGTGATTTTTCCAGGTCGCCATTTTCGAGTAACCGTTTCGCCGCTTCACCGAAAGCTCGCGCCGCTTCGTTCTCCATCCGTTCCTTGAGGTAGCCTTCGGCGAGTTGTAAGCGGATATTGACGTTGTGCGGATCAAGGTCGGCAATGCGATGCAACACGCCAAGCGTCTTGCGCGTTTCTCCCGCTCGAGTGTGAGCATCGGCAACAATTAGAAACTGAGCGCGCGCGTCGACAATCAGGCCCTGCGCTGCATATAGTTCGCCGAGTTTGTTTGCCGTGTCCGGATCGCGAGGTTTGAGCTTCTCGACCTTCCGGTACATCGCGATGGCCTTCAGCCGAAATTCCTGTTCGCGATAGTGTTCGGCGATACGCAAGAAACAGGCGATGGCTTCGTCTTTCTGACCCGCGCGCGCCAAAAGATCGCCCAGCATGTTGACAGCCGTCAGGTCATCGTCATCATGCTTGATGATTTGACGATACTCTTTGATGGCGGCATTGATCTTTCCCTGGGAGAGAAATTTCTCTGCAGCTTTGAGAACCTTAGCTTTTTCGAAAGCCATGAAGGATATTATGTATCACCGAATATGGGAGTGGAGTCAAACGCAGGGCGTTGAATGGAAAGTTGGGGTAGCAGCGAAATCACTGTGGAGTTTACGACTTTTCCAGGATGAAAAAGTCAGAAGGTACGCTAACATGCGCAAAAACAGCCTGTCAACGCCGTTGATTTCACTGGACTGACTACGATCACGCCAGTTATGGCCAACCTAAATTGAACAGTCAAACAAGCCAAGCTCAATCCGCTCAATTTCCAAACCGAGCGTGGTGGTCAACTGCGGGCGCACGAGTTGCAACTGCGGGACTCCTGCTCTATTCGATTTTCGCGCCCCACTCAATCGCGGCCAGCGAAATTTCACTGGCCATCGCGGGGGCGGGTTGGCTGGTGCGCGCTCTGGCCAGCCGCACAACCGGCTTACGCCGCACCTCATTTGATTTGCCAATCGGGCTATTTTTTCTTTGGACCATTGTCTCGTCGTTCCTTTCCCAGGAACCGCAGATCAGCATTGCCAAGATTCAATCGACGTGCGTGATTTTTCTTTTCTATTTGACCCGGGCAATCTTGCGGGGTCCCCAAGCGGGCAGCCCGCTTGGGGTGCTAGTTGTGACGCGTCGCAGCGCGGTATTGCTGGTGGCGTTGATGATTTTGTCTGGCGTGGCGGGCACTGTCTACAGTGTTTACGATTTGCTGCACGGGCGCGGCATCGTCGTTGAATCACTCGCGCCGGAGAGCCCGGTGCGTTCGGTGCACGTTCAACCAGGCGATGCAGTCTGGCGTATGGGTGGACGTCGAGTCTATTCAGTTGCCGACATCGACCGTATCATTGGAAACGCACCAACCAACTCAACTCTAACCATCAGCATAATCACGCAGGGTGAACATGTTGAGCGGTCCGGGTTGATTGTGACCGAGACCGCAAAACATCAGGCTTCCCCCTCGGGAATTATTGGCACGAAACCAAGTCATCGATTCCGCGCATCGGGATGGACCAGACATTATGAGACATATAGCGAGATCATACAGATTCTGGCGCAACTCGCTTTAGGTCTGGCCTTGGCCCACCTTGTCAATCACGGATTTAATCGCTGGTCCAGATTAGCGTTTCTGGCGAGCGCATTGCTGGCGCTGGGCCTTGCCTTGACGGCAATGCGAACAGCGCTGATTGCATTTGCTATCGGCGCCGTGTTGATTGGTTGGCGGGCGCTGCGCGGGCGAGCAAGGCTCGCGACCATCGCCGCAGTCGCGCTGTTGTTGATAGTTGGTGCTCTTGTCATCTATGAAACACGGGCACGGCAGGCGCTGTGGCTTCACGACTCGAGTTCTTCGCTGCGCGTTGAGGTTGCAAGAATCGGCCTGTCGCGAATCATGCTGCATCCGCTGTTTGGTCACGGAATGGATGCGATGCATGCGCATTGGAACGAATGGGGCTTTCCCGGCAGCGACATGCTTCACCTGCATTCGACACCGCTACAGTTGGCATTCGACCGCGGCTTGCCGGCCCTCTTCTTTTGGCTTTGGATTGTTTGGTTGTTCTGGCGCACCGCCAGCCGCAACGAAAAACGCTTGCGCGAAACAACGGATACGAACCGCTATGGAATTCTGTTGGGCGCAACGGGCGCGCTTGCCGGTTTCTTTGCCAGCTCGCTGGTTAACTACAACCTCGGCGATGGTGAAGTGGCACTGGTGTTCTGGTGGTTACTGGGAATCGTAGTCGTCATTGCCGCCAATGACGAGTCGCGCGCAAAGGCACGCAGTTTTGGTTGAATGCGGCGCGTGATTCGCGAGGCCTCTCAGTTGCCAAGCCGGCGCGCATTAATAATTGCTCTTTTGGTTTTCAGTATGAGCGCGTTCACGTTTCCCTGGCTGTCATGATTGAAAACTACCGAAGCCGCAGTCTCAGAAACCATAAACTCGATGGGCGACTGGGCCAACAGCTTAGTCGTCGGTCTGATTGCTGAAGTGATGTACAGTTCGCCGTTTTCCATAGTGATTTCGATAATCAAATTGGGAGCGACGCTCGGATCGCCTTCGTACCTGCCCACATAACTGCTCAAAATTGCCGGATCAACTTTCATGGCCGCCGGCATAATCATTTTGTCCGCGAGATAAATGCCGGCAATCTTTTTGCCCAGCGGTACCATTTCAAAAGTCGCGTTGTTTGAAAGCAGAATGATTGTGGTGTGCTCGGCGGGATAGCGCCTGATCTCCGCGCGATAGCCCAGGTAACCTCCGGCGTGTTCCACCATCTCCAAACCATTGTGTTTGCCAAGCGCCCAACCAAAGCCATACGGACTTTCGGTGCCGTCGTTGAGTTTCAATGGCGTGAACGCCTGCCGCATTGTTGCAGTTCGAACCAGCTTCTCGGTTTCGAGGGCTTCATCCCATTTCGCGAGGTCCATCAGCGTGGTGACTACGCCCTTTGGACCATACAGAGAAATATCGGAGACGTATTCTACCGGCCTGAAGGCGTTGCCATTCGGGGCATAACTGACAGCAAGGTGCGCAATCTTTGGCTTGGTTTCGTCCCAGATACGCGTGTGGTCCATGGACAGAGGCTTGAAAACATTCCTCTGCATGAACTTTGGAAAAGATTCGCCCGCTACTTTTTCCACCAGCAAGGCCAACAACACATATGCGGCGTTGTTGTATTCAAA
>JBDUCB010000321.1:0-16623 GCA_040003695.1 bacterium | reverse complement strand
CGCGGGACGATATTTAACAAACCCGCCATGGCGGATGCGCCGGCAAACCAGAGAATCGCGATCGTGCTGAGGTCGTAGGCGGTGCCGAATATGTCGCCGAAGAAATGGTGAGCGAGGTAGGCCAGAGCGCGTCCGTTTGCCTCGCCTCCCTCTTGAAATTTTTCGGCCGGGATCATCATCGTGGTCACTAGACTGCTGGTGATAAGAAACACGCTCATGATGAGTGCAGCGGTGCGTAACAGTTTGCGCGTGTTCTTTATTCGTCCCTCGAGCAGCTCACGTGTGCGTGGTTGAGCGGGACGGCCGGTTCGCGTGATATGAATGTCTTCCCAGTCAGCTTCAGTTAGGTCTTCATCTCCCTTCACCAGGGGCATTACGGCTACGCCAGTTTCAAAACCAGAGAGTCCGAGCGCGAGTTTGGGAAAAAGAATTAGCGAAATGCCGATGACAAGCCAGACGTTCCCATGCACCGACGGGTGATGAATTAATGCTTGTTTCCACTCTGGAAAATAATGAGGATGCATAAGTAGTTGGCTTAATCCGAAACCGATTACTATCAGATTGAGGAACAGGTATAAGGCAACAAGAATAACAGCGATGCCGATCGCTTCTTTGAAACCGCGCAGAAATATGCCGCCTAACAGCGCCACCAGGACGAGCGTGACACCGACCTGATGTTTCATCAGCGCCGGCGTAAATGGGTTCTCGATAATGTGGGCTGTGGCATCCGCGGCTGAGAGCGTAATAGTAATAATGAAATCCGTGGCGACGAAGCCAAGCAAAACAAGGACAAAGAGCTTGCCTTTCCAACGCGACAGCAAATGCTCGAGCATCGAGATCGAGCCTTCACCATGCGGACTCTCTTGCGCGACGCGACTGTAGATTGGCAAGGCGCCGAGCAACGTGAGGAGGATTAGGATCAGCGTTGCGACCGGTGAAAGCGCGCCGGCGGCGAGAAATGCAATACCAGGTTGATAACCGAGAGTCGAAAAATAATCGACACCCGTCAAACACATCACCTCCCACCAGGGATGTTGTTTGTGAGTGCCGGGTTGATCGTCGTTAGATGCCGACTGCCTCCCGCCCTTGTATAGCCACAGCTTGAAGTTCTGCCTGATTCGCTTGAAAAGAGGCATCCGTATGTCAGGCACGACTGGAGCGTGCTCTTGACCTTTCGTTATCCAGTTGAAAGCTCGCGGAATTCTACGCCAATTCGATCCAGCGTCAAGAAGTTTTAAGAGCAGAAAGAGGGACGCACAAAGCCGCGCGCAAATAAAAGCGGGCGGGGACCTCCCACAGTCCCCACCCTAAGGCCACGTGTCCTCACCCCACGCGACCACTTCGTTCACCGGGGAGGTGAACGCAGCCGGATTATGCAACAGTCCGATTAAACTTTCAACCGCCTGTTGCAGTCAAAAAACGGGAAAACAAAACACGTATAATTGTATTCAAAATCCAAGCGGCCGGTAAAAGTTGAAGGTTATTTAGACTTACTGAGAGTTGGGGTTATGCCACTGCCGATTGCCGCAGAGTCGTCGATTCGCGCAACGCCGCCTGCGTGTCTTTCCGCATAATGTAAGTCGGAAACGGCGACGATCACGAGCAGAGCGGTTACACCGAGAGTCGCGAGAATATAGAGCACGGCCGTCATCTCATAGTAGATTAGAGTTATAACACCGATGGCCAGGACCGCAGTCCAAAGGATGGTAAAAAGTTTTCTGCGGCGGCGATCGTCCGCGGCGTTTCTACGCTTCATTCCATGCTCCTAAACAATTGAGTTGATTCGTTCGTCTGGTAGCTCGCCACCGTCTCAGCAATACTTTCAGTTTCGAAACTAATCGGCTGCGGCCACTAATAGATAACTCTGTTTGCTATCGAGGTGCCGCCCTGACTGAACATAGTTCCCAAGCTGCCCGACACTGCGCCAACGAGTGTCTGCCCTATTCGACTTGGCGAAAAAATTCCTGCTTCGGGAACTTCAACTATGTCAAATGGCTGCAGAAAAAAGTCAGGCTTCTGGTTCTTCTTAATCGCCGAATAGTCCACGCGAATCATTTCCTGATCGGTGGCGCCGGGTTTTTGTCGGTAGATACGCACGTCAGAGATTTTGGCTTCTTTTCTTGCGCCGCCTACCATTGCCAATGCCCTGCTAAGCGTGAGCTGGTCACGAAGAAAAATTCCCTGAGGAGATACCACGCTGCCGGTAATGTAAACAGGTTCCGCTTCGGTTACCAAAACAATATCGCCGGGCCGGATTACAGGGTTCGCTTGCCCCTTGCCACTTCTTAACTCTGTGATCTTTACAATTTCAAGAGGCGCCTTGGAACTGTCGATGGGCAAGGCCAAAGCTTCCTCACCGGGCTGCGGGCACATCACGGGCTCGGTGTGGAAAATTTGAATCGTGCCTGATGCGCGCTCGGTGAATCCGCCGGAGACAACCATTAGCTCGTTAAGTCTGACCTTGCGCTGCATCGTAACTCGCGTTGGTTGTCTGACGGCGCCGAAAACGGTCGCAGGTTGACGGCTCTTTCTTTCGGCGACACGCACACTAATTTGCGGGTTCTTGAGGTATTTTGCGTAAGCTTTTGTAATGTCCTTCTGAATCTCTTTGTCGGTTCGACACTTAGCAGGAATCGGGGCTTCAAGGAAAGGTAATGAGCTAATGTTCCCGTCGCTATCGACCTCGACAATCGCATTGAGATCGGGCTGTCCAAAAACTCTCACATCCACGGTGTCGCCCGGACCGAGAAGATAATTTCGAATACCCTGAGTGTCGATGCTTGAAGACTCTGAGGTGGTGGACGGCCTGGCTCCGCCCTCCTGACTCGAAGTACTGGACGGTTCCTGAGTGCGGACCAAACCAGGAAAGGCGAGGCAGACTGCGATTGCGACCAATAGGAAACTTCTTTTCATGATTACCTCAGAATTATTTACAGCTTTGCGAAGGAACCTTATCAAGATGTCACGGCGACCGTGAACGATGCCTTAAACGATTCTGAAAAAGCTAACAATCCTCGGCCCGCGACAACTCGTTCACACTGGTCTGCTTTTGCGCCGCATGGGCTTTTTTGCGGCCTCGCTTGCTTGTCCGGTTGAAGGTTCCCGGGAGGGCAAAACCAGTGAAAAGGAGATTACAATGATTGCACAAAAGATGGTGGATGCCAACCAAGCGTAAGATCAAGGGAGTGGGCCTGTATCCTTTCCTGATTCGCGAACTGCGACATTTCGGACACCTCTGAGAAATCATTGACGTTGAACTCCTCTTAAGAAATTCCTGGTCTTAACGGGCTTCGTTGTTTCCATTCTTGCGGGCGTTGAGCCGCGATTGCAGCGATTCGATCTCGCGCGTGATGCGCTCGGCGCCAGGAATGCGAACTTCATCCTTGACGGTCTCTCGATTCAGGTAAAACAAAGCGTCTTTATAACGCTCAATAGCGCGACGGTAATGCCCCTTAAAGGCCGATCGTTCTGCCAACTCGACCCAATGAGCAACCTTTACTGATCCAATAAACTCGCGAATGGCCAAGCTTGATTGGTTAAGATCGGTTTCTCCTGGATAAAACTTTAGCGCCGATTCCAGGCAATGCAATGCGCGATTTGCCGCCTCAATTTTATCCGACGTACGCGAACGCTGTTGCGCTTCGTAAGTCAACGCTCGCGATGAATTCCTCGCCCAGGTCAGAAGGTGATGCCTTTGCAACGAACGCACGCGTTCCTGTCGCGCCTTGATGGCCATGCGCTTGTCGGCCAGCAAATTGTTTGACTTAAGCGCTTCGTCAGTTGTCGCTAAGTATTCCTGGCAAAGTTGAAAAACATCGAAGTGAGCCTCGGCATTAGATCCTGCGTCGGCTTCTTCCGACTGCTTTTGGATAACCCGAGAAGCGGCCGATATTACCGACGACGTGCGAGACTTCGTCGATCGCTTGCGTTCGCCGCTGGTGCGCAACGACGGATCGCTGCCTTGTTCCAGCAGATATTTGGTCCAGGCGCGGCGCATCACCACTTCGCGCGCGGATAACGCAACCAGAAGAACAACACTCGCGGCCAGGCCGGCCGGAATCCAGGGAGCTTCGTCACCTCCGCTTATCAACATCCACCAAAGCCCAAAAAACAGAGCAAGCGCGGCGACAAAGGCGCCGGCAAGATAGCCGGCACTCGAAGGCATACGCGCTCGTGACGTACGGCGGCGCGAATTCTCAGCCGAGCTGTATGTATGGGATCGCGGAGATTTCGCAAAGAAATCGTCCGCTGAGTTGTTACTCAAATTCGTTACTCTCAGGAGCTAGACCTAAGCCGCAATCGCAGTTTAATGCGATTACTATCGGAAGGAGCATTCGGGGGACAAGCCCCGCAATAACAAAGACGGCACAATAGTCACTTTTTACTAATCGGCTGTCAATATATGATGACCACCAAACCAGGCCTCAAACTGAGTTAACTTGGGAAAATCGACTGATGGGAAAACGTATGGAGCAGGAATTTTCAAAAAAGAATTTGTTTATTACCGGAGCTACATCCGGAATTGGAAGGGCGACGGCGTTGCGGTTCGCGCAAGCGGGGGCAAACATTGCCGCAGTTGGCCGCAACCAAACTGCGCTTGAAGAGCTGACGCATGCATTGAAGGCTTTCGATGTTCGCTGCGTAACAATAACAGCGGACCTGAGCCGGAGTGAATCGGCTGGTCAATCGCTGGACAAGGCCATCGAGGTGCTCGGCGGCATCGACGTTCTGGTGAATGCCGCGGGGCATATTTCCAACGGAACCATTGAGACCACCACCACAGAAGCCTGGGACGCGATGCTTGATATTAATCTGCGCTCAGTCTTTTTGCTGATGCAAAAAGCAGTGCCCACATTGATCGCCAGGCGCGGCAACATCGTGAATGTTTCAAGCGTGACCGGCTTGCGCGCATTTCCTGGCGTGCTCGCCTACTGTGTTTCCAAGGCCGGCCTCGATCAGTTAACGCGCTGCGCCGCGCTTGAATTGGCCGCGCAGGGAGTTCGCGTAAACGCGGTCAATCCCGGCGTCGCTATCACCGAGATACATAAACGAGGCGGCATGAACAGCGATCAGTATGCGGCTTTTCTCGAACACTCGAAAGAAACCCACCCGCTGGGAAGGGTGGGCAAGCCGGAAGAAATTGCGGAGCTAATTGCATTTCTTGCATCGGACCGCGCCTCGTGGATTACCGGCGCTACCTACTCGATCGACGGCGGCAGGGCGCAAACTTGTGCCCGCTGAAATTGGCAGCCACTACAAGAAAGCTCGCGCTCAAAACCCGGTCTGTATATACTCTGCCGCAATAAATTCGCGTTAGGTCGACGAGCTGGACTAATAAGAATCTTTGCAAAGTCACTAAGAAATACTTCATAGCGTGCAGTCTGAATCGATTCTTCAGGGAGGACGATTACCATGATGAATGATCCGCGCGCCGAAGCTCCATCAAATCCAGTGTCGCCTGTCCCCTTCAAGTCCAGTACCAGCAAGAGCGTTTTCAAGATCATTTTCGGCATCACTGCGGCTCTCATCGCTTTGCTGCTCGGCCTGATCGTGCTGCTGTTAATTGGCGTTGAGACTGGTCCGATAGCATTGTTGATTGGTCTGGTGTCGGCAACCTTGCCCGTTCCGCTTTATTTGATGCTGGTCCTCTGGATCGATCGATACGAAGCCGAGCCGTTTTGGATGTTAGCAACCGCATTCTTCTGGGGCGCACTGGTCGCAGTCTTCTTTGCCTACCTCATAAATACAGCCAGCGGTCTGATCGTGACGATTTTGACTAACGACGTGCGCGCCGGCGCAGCCTTTGGCGCCGTTATCTCTGCACCCATCGTCGAGGAAAGCGCCAAGGCGTTAATACTCTTCATCTTTTTCTTTTTTAAGAAGGACGAATTTGATGGCGTGATCGATGGCATCGTTTACGCAGCCATGGTCGGTCTGGGTTTTGCGATGACAGAAAACATCCAGTACTACGGCCGAGCCGTGATGCAAGCGGGTGGCGGTGGACTGACAATCGTCTTCATCATTCGCGGCGCGCTGGCTCCATTTTCACATCCGATGTTCACCAGCCTGACGGGCATAGGCCTCGGGTTGGCGCGGCAATCGCGAAACATGGCAGTCAAACTCATCACGCCTATCTTCGGTCTGCTGGCGGCGATTTCGATGCACAGTATTTGGAATGGGTCGGCCGTCATTTTTGGACCAGGCGGTTTCATACTCGCGTACATCCTGATCATGGTTCCGGCTTTCTTCATAATGTTTGTGGTTATCGCGCTCGCTTTACGACGCGAAGGCCAGATCGTGCGCGAGTATCTGACACCCGATTTTCAAAGTGGCATATTGCAGCCACACGAATACAAGCAACTCGGTTCGATTTGGGGCCGCATGGGCGCATCGTACAACGCTTTTTCTCGCGGCGGCGTTCGCAGTTGGCAGGCGTGCCGTCAATTGAACCAGACCGCGAGCGAGCTTGCATTTCACCGCAGTCGCCTGGCGCGCGGCATTACCGTCGCTAACGCCGCCGAACGTGAGGCTGCCTATCGCACGGCCCTGGAAGATTTGTTAAGGCAACTGCGCGGGGGCGGTAATTGATTTGCACCACCACCCTGCCCACTTGGGGACTCCGGGACAAAGTGCATCCGTTTTTTACGCTGTTGCCTTATACTAGCGACGACTCGCGCCGGGCGTAGTTTCAGCCGCGAGAAAACCCCCGTGAAAATCCAACTCTTACCAAGCACCTTTGATGACCAGGGCCACGCTACCGCCGAACAGCGTCTCACATGTTTTCTTATTGATGAGCGGGTTGCCGTCGACGCCGGCAGCATTGCGCTGGCGTTGAATACCGAACAACGCGAGAACGTGCGCGATATCATCGTGACCCATCCCCACATGGACCACATCGCCAGTTTGCCGATCTTTATCGACGATCTTTTTCCGGCGCTTAAGGATCCAATTCGCGTTTATGCGACGCCCGAAGTAATCGAGCTTCTCGAGCGCGACATATTTAATTGGAACGTTTACCCGCGGTTTTCAGAGTTGAAGAACGATTACGGGCCGGTCATGAAATATGTGCCCATCCCCGCCGGTGAAGAATTTAAGGTTGCACACCTAACGGTTACCGCGGTCGCGGTGAATCACATTGTGCCGACTGTCGGACTGGTAGTCTCTGACGGCACCAGCACCGTGGCATTTAGCTCTGACACTGCTGAGACTGACGACTTCTGGACCCTCATCAATCGATCGCCGCGCATGGACGCCCTCTTAATTGAAGCGTCGTTTCCCGACTCGATGGCCAAGCTCGCCGATGTCACGCGCCACTTCACGCCAGCTTCACTGGGAAGAGAGCTTCACAAACTAAACCACAATGGTCTCGACATTCTCGCAGTACACATCAAGCCTTCATACCGGCAGACGGTAATCGACGAACTCAACGCGTTGAATATCAAGGGACTCGGCGTGATGGAGCCGGGGCGAAACTATCACTGGTAGGTCGAGCAGTTTAGAGTTCAAGCTTTAGCTTGTCTTCGTTTCCATGAGCAACCTAAAGGTTGAACTCTGAACTGCTTCAATGATTCTTAACCAATAGACTCGAATTCCTTCCGGGCATGTTCGCCCGAAACTTCATGTAAGGTCACTCTTCCGCTGGGCAGCAGGTCTTTAACGCGCGCGGTGCGTTCTTCGCGTTCGCGGCCGGGCATCAACTCGGCTCGAAAAGTTACTGTCATTCCGGGTCGTGCCCAAACGTTCGCCGGATTTTCGGCCGCTTGTTGTTGTTTTGATTTCAACTTTTTCTTCTTACCAAGATAGGCGCCGGCCGCGCCAACTGCTCCGGCAGCGAGCGCCAATCCGCCCAGCACGCGCTTTGTACTTTTTTTCATCGCTTAATGCGAGACCGGTTCGCACAGCGGATCCAAACGCGCAGTGATCGTCGGCAAACCACTCAACGCCTTATCAGCGTTCATCTGCGTGAAGTGCGCCCACTCGGGAGGAACATTGGCCTCGGCGAAAATCGCCTCAACCGGACACTCTGGAACACAGGCATCGCAGTCGATGCACGTTTCCGGATTGATATGCAGCATATCGTCATCAAGATGAAAAGCTTCAACCGGACAAACAAGCGCGCAGTCAGTGTAGCGACAGTTCACGCAAGGTTCTGCGACCGTATACGTCATTCAGTAATGACCTCCAGTAGGACAGGCATTCTTGCCTGTCCCTTTCAATCAATCTGTTCAATATATTAAGCACGAAACGGAAACTTTTGAAAAGTAGGACAGGCATTCTTTCCTGTCCCTCTTGCTGGTTAGTTCTCTCATGCCTGATGCCAGGTGTGAACCGGCTTACCCGTCGCAAAATCATAGAAGACGAGATCAACATCGGCGAGCATCTTTGCCAGCAGAATGATTTGCCCCGTGTGCATCGAGAAGTGTTCAGTCACATGAAGTATCGCCGCCACGGCCGTCGTTGTCGTTCCCTGAATCTGAAACTCCTCGAGAAGCCGAGTGGTATCGAAACTCTCCAGTGTTTGATCGATGTCGCTGACGGCTTTCTTGAGATGAGCGATTAGCTCGCCACGTGGCATCAACCGCCGTTCGGCAAACTCAGCGTCACGCGCACGTTTATCGGGTTCGGCGCCGAGGCCGCAGACGATCCACTGCCGCGCATTGCCGGAAATGTGCAGAATAAGATTACCGATGCTATTCGAGTTGGCATTCGCGCGCCACCACACTTGTTCATCAGTTAACTTCTCCAGACAACGTTCAATTTTTGGCAGGTATTCCTGCCTCAGAAGTTCGCGCGCCTGTGAAATGAAAGCGGCGGAAACTTTCGCGTCGACTTGGCTAGCTGGAGTTGTCATTTTACGTACTGATTCGGCTGGCGGCGCCCGCCTCTAAACAACTGGGCGGTTGAGCTATCCCGCTTCATCCTGATCCACAATCAATTCGGGTTTCAATTTGTGTTTTGCTTTCCGGCCGGCTGGCCTCGCTTTCTCTTCCGGCTTTGCATGACTCAACGGATGACCCGGAGGAGCCGCAGGTTTTCTGATACTCTCAAAAATCACTCGCGCAGTTTGATTAGGCTTTCGCTTTCGAGAAGTTTTCTTCGGCATTGAGCCGCCTCCTCACGGTGAAGATTGCTGCTGGTTGGCGCGCATGCTATCGCTGCCCAATGACGCTGTCAATATTGCGTTAACTGAGCCTCCCGATGCAATTTAAGACGTTGTTACGGCTTGGCCGTTTGGTGCCTGGCAAAAGTCTATGACTTGCCGGCCCGATCTCCGGGTTTTTCCGGTCTACGACCGGTTCGACGGTCAGAGACTGTAACGGAATAATTGAACCTCACGGCAAGTAAGAGACTTGCCGCGCACCGGAACGGCGGAGCCATAACGCTGGCACCAAATCGCATGCAATTTGGAACTGCATCAGTACCCAAATAGGGGTCAAAAAATGGTCGGTGCCGTGGCTGCGAAGACGACGTAATGGCGGTTAAGCCTCGTTGGGACGCGGAGTACTTGCAAGCAGCGTTTTTATAGCGTGGGCGGTTTCGACGCGGCGTTTCTGCTGAACTTCGTTAACCCAATTGGTCACTGTTTGGACGATTTCACGCGCCGTATCGCGCGGCACGTTCTTCCTGGGAGTCGCCTTTTGGCGGTGCGTGCGGTCCTGCTTCTTGACGATTTTAATGGCCTTTTTCTCAGACATTTTCGATAACCTTAATGTTTCTTAACTACTCCTGTTTTCAGTTAAAACGAACTTTTCCGAAGAGAGTTCCCGATATTCGTACTGTTCCCATCAGGAAAGGGTACTAAGTTGTGAACTTGCGTTACTACAGCAAACTCCAAGCCACACCCTGACAGCCCGGTCCCTTTAAGTCGAATGTCGCCATCTGACGCCTATGCTGGGGGCCGGAGCACTCTGCTGAGGATTGGTTGTTTGACCTTACAAACTACACTCTTCAACCGGTGTGTACGGCCTATCTAACTTCAAATCATCGTTAATTGTTATTTCCTGCCGGCGGCTTTCCATATCGAGTTGCCATATCTTTTTGTGCGTTGTGTAAATCAACACGCATAACCCAACGACAGCGCCGGCATTGACCCACTTTAGTCCGCCAATCATGTGTTTTGTACCAAACTTGATGAGCAGCGCATTGATCACAATCAGCGCCAGGCGAAATTCCGTCGGCCCAAACTTCAGATAACTGATTTTGAGTTTATCGGTAGCAGCGAATGCCAGAAACGTGCTGAAGTCGTAAGCGGCAAACAAGGCCAGCATCAACAGCAGTTGAAAACGCGAGCGCTCGGGTAAGATGAAGGCATAGCCGAGAATGATCGAGCACAAGAAAAAATAGTCCAGCAAGTGGTCCATGTAATAGCCCCAGCGAACCAGCCCGGTGTTGCGATACTTGCCGACTTTCCCGTCATAGTAATCAGTCACGTATTGCAGCAATATCATCACGGAAACCATCCACAGCCAGCGAATATTTTTCGCCGCCAGAAAACTGAACAGCAGAATCAGTAAAGACCAAACTAGCGTGAGCATCGTCAGATGATATGTCTCAAGCCAGCGCGGAATTCGTGGTATCACGATTGGCGCCAGGCGCCTCTCGAGCGGAGAAAGAAATGAATTATTGGTTTTGTGCGCGCCGGCAAATTCCTGGTCCTGGATCATAAATACACCTCTACCCAATTGTGCTGCCTCCGTCAGTGCAAGCCTGAAACCACTTCGTAAACCGGGTCTTTACTGCGTTTCTGCTGAGGTCCGGCGGCCTTAAGTCTGAAACAGACCAATCGGGCGCCCATTCCCGTCAGCCATTAGAAAGATTTTTGCGACAGGCCAGTTGGTTCCGATGAAGTGAGTTTTGAAATGCCGGCCAACCTCCAGCAGATACAAAGAAGTTGCTGGAGTTCAAATGAAAACTACGGATTGTGAGCTGGGGATATCAAAGCGGCGGCGACAGGCCTTGCAGGCGAGCATATCGTCGACGCGCACCATGTAATCGCGCGATTTTTGAAAGCGCGCGCGATCCTGTTCGTTGGCGCCGCGCGGCGCCTGTTGCTTCCTGGTTCGTCTCAGCCAGCGCACTTCATACTCCGAGCGCTCACGACAATGTGGGCAACTGAAGGTCGCCTTCTTCAACTCCTGCTTCTCGTTAAAAAAATCTTGTTCGTTCATAGTTACCTAAAAGTGTAACGCAAACTGTTAGTTTGCGGGTCCTCGAAATGAGACTCCCTGGTTTCGATTGCCAGCCTGGGATTCTTTCGCAAACTAACAGTTTGCGTTACTCCAAGTCGCTACCGTTCGCCTAACTCCCGCAGATAGCGAAAACTGTAAATGCCGGTTTCATGTCCATCGCTCCAGCGAAAGTTCAGCGCGTACCGTCCAACAATATTAAGATCGGCGATCGTCAACTCGTCGGAAATAGATTCCGCTTGTAACACGCGCTGGCCGGTCCATTCATTCACACATTGCGCGCAAGGACAGCGGCGGCGCAGTTCAGCGGCGGTGTAGACGCAAACGCAATCGTCGGCCCAGGTAATGCGCAGGCCCGCATCGCCTTCCTGCTTAATCTCGCGCGGTTCGATTGCCGACCCGCGCCTTTCGACTATGTCAATCACACCGGTTCACCCGCCTCGCGCACCGCTTTAGCTACAGCCTCCGCAGTAATCTTAAAGTGCGAGGCGTTCCAGAATACCTGACCTTTTCGCAAAACGATTACTTGCGGCGACTCATGAGCCACTCCAAAGCGGCTTTCGATCGCGCTCGAGAGTCCGCGTGCGCGCTGCACCTCAATCAGCGCTACCTCACCTTCGTGCTGCACCATCTGATCATACGCGGCGGCGCTGATGGGACAGGTCAAACTGTGCTTGAAGATGACTAAGGGGTGCTCTTTATAGCTCTCGATCAAAGCATCGAGCGCCTCTGCGTCAGTAATCCGCTTGAAATGATTCTCCATTGCTCACCTGAAAACCCTTTGATAGTAGCCGATCGATTTACTTCGCACAAAGGCAGCACTTGAGACCTCGTTCGCCTCTCTGCGCCATCTCTGCGCGCTCTGCGTCTCAGCGGTGAGGATTTTTAGTTGTCAGTAACCGCAGAGGCGCAGAGAACGCCGAGGGTCGCAGAGAATGAAAAGACCTGGCACGCCAAGTGCGCAGGAGCATAAGAGCAGCGAGAAAGACTGCATTCATGCTCCCAGTGGGGCGAGACAGGACGGTATTCCGCCTTCACTTCCGCCAGTTCGCCCCACACTCCTTCCCACAAATTCTTCAAGTCGCGTGCAGCACTTCAGCACGCAAAAGTTTTTTCCAACTCAAACGAGGATCGCATGCCAAAACCAACTTCTCTTTCAATTGCAGCGCTCACCTCTCTTGCCTTTTTAGTTTTCTCCGCGTCTTCGCTGCTGGCCCAGGATTCTTCCATCGCGTTGGCCAATGCGCGACCAGACAGCGGTGTTATCAAAGTCTTGATTGCTGCTGAGCCACCGCCAATGCCGCTCAGCTCAAAAGCAATCATTGCCGGTTTTCTCAAGAGCGAAGCCGAAACTCGCGATGCTTTAAACCAGCACACCTTCAAACGCGATGTGGTTCTGCAGACGATCGGACCCAACGGCGTAGTCACCGGCGAATATGTTCGACAGTCTCAATTTCTTTTCGACGATCGCGGCAACCGCATTGAACACGTCCTCTATCACCCTTCCTCAACCATTCGCGAGCTGCGAATCACTAAAGAAGACATACAGGATCTTGCGGGAGCCCAACTATTGGGCGTCGACGTCGCCGAAACGACAAAGTATCTCCTTTCTTTTGTAAGCGCCGAGACGATCGGCTCGCGCTCTGCGTTCGTCATCGACGTCGCGCCGGCCAAAAAACCTGACTCACAACACATGAAGGAGCGCTTTTTTATAGGCCGCTTGTGGATCGACGCTGACACGTTTCGCGTTATCAAAGTCAAAGGCACCGTTGAACCACAGGGCAAGCAGCGTTTCCCGATTTTTGAAACGTGGCGCGCGCCCGTAACAGACGCGCTCGTTTTTCCCAATCTCACCACCGCTGATGACACTTTGCGTTTTCCCAATCGCGACGTGCACTACCGCGTGAGCGTCAAGTATTACGACTACAAACGCTTTGCCAGCAAAGTCACCCTCACTGAAATAGATTCTCCCATCGCTGAATAACCCTCCCGAGCCCGCCGAAAGTAAAATCATGAAACCCTTCCTACTCGCACTTGTTGTAATGCTCTTTATTCCGGCTACGGCGAATCGCGCGCAAGCTCAGCAAACTTGCACTCCCAACCGCAATTCACCGCCGGCCAGCAATTGGTACTGGGCGCCCGACGCAGAAGTGAAGGTCCACTTTGTTCGCGGCATGTTCACTCCGGAACAGCAGGGCACGCTATTGAGCGCAATGGCATTCTGGACGCAAGCTGCGCAGCAAGTCGGCGCCGGCGTCAGATTTGTTTATGCCGGTGAAACTGGCGGCGTGATCAACTGTGAAAACTGTTTGACGGTAACCAGGCGGGATATCCAACAAACAGACCGCAAACACTACGCCTTCTTCTATCCGCTGCAGCAACGGCACGACGGCCAGTTGGTTTCTGCCTGGATCGATCTGGATGTCGCCACCACCAACACTAAGGCACTCAAAGGCTACATGGTCCATGAGCTCGGACACGGAATGGGGCTATGGGATTGTACGACCTGCCACAACAAACAAACGATCATGAATGGTTTTCCCGGCGTCAACAAAGACAATGGCCTGCTCCAAGCGTCAGCTTGTGATCTAGAAGTAGTGCGCGGCGTTTACGATCACCAACGTCTTATTTTGGAAACCTCACTGGCCCACGCGGGTCGCGATTGAAACTCTTGACATTCGCACCGAGTTGAGTTGGTTCTCGGTGCGGACCCGGCAGCACCAGGCGTGCGGTTAGTATTTCGCCCGATAACCGCTGCGTCGTGGTGCTGCTGGATAAAAATAAGAAGTGCTTTTGGGTAACGAGACTTACGATGAAACATAAACTAATAACATCTGCTGGCCTGCTACTGGTTTACACCGCACTTGTGGCGGTGTCCCCGTTTGCGCAAACCAACAATCTAGTTGCCTCCGCTTGCGACGCCGCGATCAAAGCACCGGATTACTCAATGCCCGAGTGGCCCGAAAAAACGAAAGTAAGAGTTTATGTCATCGGCGACTTCAAACCTGAAGAGGTTGCCGCGATCCTTACGCCGCTGAACAACTGGAGCGCCGTTTCGGAAGCGAGCTCGTCGCAAGTTACGTTTGAGTATTTAGGTGTGGCTGCTGAGCCTCAGGACTGTCTGAACTGCCTGTCCATCATGCGCGGGAAAGTGTTTGATAAACGCAAACTGCACGCTGCCGAACTGCAGGCTACCGTGATCCAGGGGGAACACACGATCCTGCATGCGCGTATCGTGATAGATCCGATTATTCCGAACCTGACAGCGCTAACCAACGCGGTGGCCCATGAGCTGGGACACAACTTTGGCTTGCCCGACTGTTTCAACTGTCACGGCCGCAACACAGTGATGAACCTGATTAGAACTTCAAATGCATTGAATGGACCAACGTCGTGTGACGTGGCCCAGGTGCGGCGGGTTTATGAACATGTGCGACTGGAAGTGGCCGCAGCGAAGAAGCGCCAGCCCGCACAGGTAGCTGCAAAAATCCTCCCAGTGGATGATGGCGAAGAGCCGGTTGATGATGACACGCCCGTCGTGCTGAAAAAGCCTTAACTGCGCTCTTCGGACCTTCCGCAGATTACGCAGCTTTCACAGATTCAAAAAACCGATCAGCTTAAGAGAGCGGCTTTGCCGCGTCCGAACAAACTTCAGGCTTTCACATAACAGAAGAGCGGCTCTGCCGCCTTCCGAACAAACCTTTAGGCTTTCACAAAACACGAGAGCGGCTCTGCCGCCTTCCGTGCGGAAAGGCTTCGCCCTTCCCTCGCGTCTTCTTCTATTCCATCACGAGGCTGAGCCTCGCGATAATTCTTTGGGGTTAGTCGCCGGTAAGGCAGAGCCTTACCGCACATCAAGCGGCACAGCCGCGTGCGATTAAAAATGGGCGCTGGCTAATTCGTTGATAGTTCACTAGCGCATCGTCACCAGCGGCAACTCGATGAAGCTAGCCTCTCCCGGCGAGTGATAAATCCGCTGCGTGGCCTTTCGATAATCTTCAGGCTTAGCCCAGAAAATATTCGGCACGAATGTCTGTGGATTTCGATCATAGAGAGGAAACCAACTCGATTGGATTTGCACCATGATCCGGTGGCCCGGAAGAAAAACATGGTTTGCCGTAGGTAAAGGCCAGCGATAGAGCAAAGGTTTATTGGCGGCGATGGGTTTCGCCATCTCGAGACTCTCGCGGTACCGGCCGCGGAAGATGTCAGCCGAAATCATCAACTGATATCCTCCCATGTTCGGCTGGCCGGCTACTTCATCCGGGTAAAGGTCGATCACTTTAACCACCCAATCGGAATCCGTGCCGCTCGTCGACGCAATCAGATTGGCGATTGGTTCACCACTGATCTTCACCGGCGTTTTCAAAACATCGGACGTGTAGACCAAGACATCGGGACGACCCGATTGTTCACGCTGATCGTCGACCAACCACTGCCGCCAAGTCGTGCCGTCGATCGGCCGAGCTCGGAAGGGCACCGGCTTTGAAGGATCAGAGATGTATTCTTCGTAACCGGATCCGCCAGATCTCGACGCCTCGAAGGCCGCTTTCAATCCCCCGTTGAGATAGAGGGGTGTTTGCTTAACTGTGCAGCCGCTGGGGCAACCTGCCGGCCAGTTTGAAAGCCGGTACCATCTATTTGTGCCCGTCTCAAATGCTGTCACCGGCGCGATATCCATCTTCGGCGCCTCGTCCTTCAAATAATGATCCAGAAACGGGCGCAGGATCTGCTGGCGGAAGTACAACGCGGTATCGCTGCCAAACTTAATCGCCCCAAGCGAGCTGCCTTCTCTAATCTCCTGGCCGTGATGCCATGGGCCCATCACCAGGAAAACCTTGTCGTTGTGCGTGTCCTTTGGCTCGATCGCTTTATACACCGCAATGTCGCCATAGATGTCTTCCTGATCCCATAGACTGTGCACCAACATCACGGGCACCTTGAGTGGTTCTTTTGCCAGGATCTTATCGACGGCTTGTTCGCGCCAGAAAGCGTCATAGGTGGGATGCTCGAGCAGCTTTCGCCAAAATCCGACTTGCTCCAGCCCGCGCAGGCGTCCCAACTCGCCCGCCGATCCGGCTTCCATGAACATGTCGTAATCGTCGAAGTGGCTAGTCCACCAGGTGACATCGTTCGCGCGAGTCATTTCCTGATCGTAGATGTAACTCATGCCCTGTTGACGGAACGCTCCGTGGTGGAACCAGTCGTCACCTATCCATCCATCCACCATCGGGTTCATCGGGACTGAAACCTTGAGCGCCGGATGTGGATTGATCAATCCCATCAAAGGTGTAAAGCCATCGTAGGAAATCCCGAGAATGCCCACCTTGCCGTTGGTCTCAGGAGTATTCTTTACCAACCAATCAATCGTGTCGTAAGTATCAGTCGGGTGATCGACCTGCGTCGGGTTCAGCGGCCCGCGCACCGGGCGGTTCAT
>JBDUCB010000212.1:0-4917 GCA_040003695.1 bacterium | reverse complement strand
AAAGGCGGCGTGCTGATCATTCATCACCCGTGCTACGACGAGTTTGATCACAAATTTCATCCGAGCTACATCGAGTTTTTCAATCGGCTATTACCCGAGACGCGCGATGCGTTTGTCTTGCGCGATAAATATGAGCGCGAGTTTGCCAACAATCCAAGCTACGTCGAGATGTACCGGCGCGGGAACGCTTATCACGGCGCGCATCCCTTTTTCATGTGGTACTGGGGTGAGAATGGCCGCCAGCACGTTGGCAAGGTGATTGCTGCGGGAGCTGAGAACGCGCATGTGCCGGCCATGCTCGGCTGGGACCGCGCCGACAATTTGACAGAAGCAATCGCGATGGCGCGCAGTTTCATCGGCAACTCCGCGGAGATCACAATGCTGCATCAGCCGATTATCGGCATCGCGGATATGGAGTAACGGGCAGTAAATAGTGAATCGTAAATCGTGAATAGTTGTCTACTCTCACGTGCGTCGTTCTCTTGAGGTGGCGTCCCGGTGGCCATCACTGTAGCTATTTACGATTTACTAATCATGGTTATGACTCTGTCGCCAACCGAAATTTATAGAGACCGGAAGATCTTCCTAATCGGCAGCACCGGCTTCCTTGGGAAAGTAACGCTCAGCATGTTGCTGCATCGCTTTCCTAACGTGGGTCGTGTCTACGTAACCGTGCGTGCTCGCTCGCAGGAAGAATCCGAAACGCGATTCTGGAACAATGTGATTACGGCGCCGCCGTTTGATCCTTTGCGCGAGCGTTATGGCAACGCACTCGCCGGTTTTATTCGCGACAAAGTTGTGGTCGTTGGCGGTGACATTGGCGACACTAACCTCGGTTATAGCGACGCGCAGGCCCAGCAAATCGCCGACGACATCGATGTTGTTTTAAATAGCGCCGGTAACGTCACCTTTAACCCCACGCTCGAAAGCGCGCTGCGCACAAACGTAGTTGGCACGCAAAATGTGATCGCATTCGCCAAACGCATGCAGCGGCCGGCACTGATTCACGTGTCGACTTGCTTTGTGGCCGGCAATCGCTCCGGTCCGGTTTGGGAAAATGATCCCGTTGTTGGCTATTTCCCGCGCAAAGACGAACTCAAAGGTGTTGAGTTTTCAGTTGAGCAAGAGATCCGCGATTGCGCAAAACTCGCGGAACGAGTGCGTGAAGAAGCTCGCGACGCGATGATGATTGCGCGTTTTCGTGAACTCGCGCGGAAGAGACTGAACGAAGAAAACCGCGACCTTGACGATCCTGATGCGCTCGGTTTGGCAGTCGCGCGCGAACGCAAGGTCTGGACGCGCACGCGTCTCACGGAACTGGGCGTCGAGCGTTCTGCGTTTTGGGGTTGGCCTAACATTTACACCTACACGAAATCGCTGGGCGAACAACTCGTGGCTGCCGAAACGGGAATTGTTCGCAGCATCGTGCGGCCAAGCATTGTTGAATCGGCATTGGCTTATCCTTTTCCAGGTTGGAACGAAGGCTTCACCACCACGGCGCCGATTATTTTCCTGGTGTTGAAAGGCCAGACACAAATTCCCTCAAATGAGAAACTAATTCTCGATATCACGCCGGTGGATCAGGTTTCCTCAGTGATGCTGGCAGTTGCTGCTCAAGCTTGTATTGAACAGCCCGCACTTGTGCACCAGGCAGCAACCGGCGACTCTAATCCCAACAACATGGACCGCATCATCGGACTCGTCGGTCTTCACAAACGCAAACATTTTCAGGAGAAAGAGTCTGGATTCAAACTCGCCAATCAAATCGCGGCGCGTATGGAACCGCGTCCCGTCTCCACTTCAAGTTTTGAAAAGCTCTCAGTGCCGATGTTCAACTCGGCCGCGAAGAAGGCTTCTTCGCTGCTGGATCGCGCGCGACCAAAGTGGGGCGGCGGCCGCGCTGCCGAAGTTATCGATCGCATTAAGTCCGGCGTGGATCGCATCGAGGAGATTACGCAGGAGACATCGGAAGCTTTTGATATGTTTCGCCCCTTCACGGTCGAGAACGCCTACATCTTTCGTTCCGACAACGTGCGCGCGTTATTTGCGCGAATCCGCGCAGACGAACAAGGACTGCTGAGCTGGTATCCGGAAAAATTTGATTGGTACGACTACTGGCTGAACATTCATTTGCCTGGTCTAAAGAAGTGGGTCTTCCCGACGCTGGAAGAAGACATGCGCGCCCAACCGAAGCGCATTTACACCTATCGCGATCTGCTCGAGCTGTTCGAAACATCCACCAAGCGTCATGCTACGCGTGTGGCGATGCGCATCGAACGCGAAGGGCGAAATGAGCAATACACCTATGCCGACCTCGGCGAGCTGGCAACGCGAGCTGCAGGTTTTCTGGCGAGCGAAGGCATCAAGCCCGGTGATCGTGTCATGCTCTTTAGTCATAACGCGCCGGAATGGGGCATGAGCTACTTCGGTGTGTTGAAAACGGGAGCGAGCTGCATTCCGGTGGACGCGGAAAGCTCAACTGAAGAAATCGTCAACTTCGCGCGCGCTGGTGAAGCGGCAGGGATAATCATCAGCGAGAAGCTCAATCAGGAACACGCTGACCTGAGGCAAAGACTGACTGAGGCAGGACTAACGCCCTCGATATGGACGTTCGATCAGGTATTTGCGTTACCGGATGAGACTACTGAAGACGAACGCATTGCTTTGTTGCCGCAAAAGGTTACGGCGCAGACAGTCGCATCGCTGATCTTTACTTCGGGAACCACCGGCCGGCCCAAGGGCGTCATGCTTTCGCACCGCAACCTCACGAGCATGGTTTCAATGCTGTCTTCGGTGTTTGATATGAGCACCAAGGATGGTGTTCTTTCCGTCTTGCCGCTGCACCACACGTTTGAGTTCTCGACCGGCTTTCTGACGCCTTTAAGTCGGGGCGCGCAGATCACCTACCTACCCGAACTCACCGGCGAAGCCCTCGCGCGCGCGATCAAGAACGGCCACGTAACTGGCATGGTGGGCGTGCCTGCCTTGTGGGAGCTGCTGCATCGTCGCATTAAGAACAAACTCTACGAACGCAGCGATTGGGTGGGGAAGACTGCCGACACGATGATCAAGGCGAATGCGTGGCTCAGGGACAGGACATCGCTCAATCTTGGCCCAATCGCTTTCTATCCAATTCATGAAGGACTGGGGGGGCGCATTCGTTATTTCATTAGCGGTGGCTCAGCGCTTAGCGAAAAGCTACAGAAAGATTTTCAGGGACTGGGCTTCACTATTCTCGAGGGCTATGGACTAACGGAAGCTTCGCCGGTGTTGACTGTCACGCGTCCTGAAAATCGCATGTTGACCGGAAGCGTGGGCCGGCCGCTGCCCGGCGTTGAAGTCAAAATTGCCGATCCGGATTCGAGTGGCGTCGGCGAAGTAATTGCGCGTGGTCCAAACGTAATGCTTGGTTACTACGCTGATGAAAACGCAACGCGCGACGCGCTGGTAGAGCGCTGGCTGTACACCGGCGACCTTGGCAGACTCGACGACGATGGCAATCTTTTTCTCGTCGGGCGTTCGAAAGAAATTATCGTTGATACCAACGGTAAGAACGTTTACCCCGATGAGCTCGAAGAGGTCTATGAAGACTCACCTTACGTGAAAGAGCTGAGCATTGTTGGTCTGGCTGATGGCATTGGCGAGAAAGTCGCTTGCCTGGTGGTAGCCGATGACGAGTACGACATTTCTCTTTCGCGCGCGGAATTGCGCCGTAAGGTTGAAGAACATTTCCGCGAAGTGTCTGCTTCTCTTCCCTATTACAAGCGCGTAAAAGTTTTGCACTTCACCGACATTGAGTTACCCCGAACGGCTACGCGCAAGGTTAAGCGCGCGGAAGTGGTTACCATCCTTCAGGCCCTGGAGGAAACGGAAAAGTCGGGTCTGTCGGAAGTAACTGAGAGCGACACGGATTCCGAAAGTCGGTGGCTGATCGACATTGTAGCCAGCGTGAGCAGCCGTTCGCGTGACGAGATCTCAATGAATACGCGACTCGCCGATCTTGGGTTTGACAGTCTGATGTTTGTCGAGCTCGCGGCGGCAGTGGAAAACGCCGGCGGGTCAATTTCGGCGCCTGAGCGTTTGAACGAGGCGCAGGACTTACGCGAGCTCGCCGGCGTGGTTAGTAAGCGGCCTGGCGCGGCAGACGGCCGGGAAAGTACAAAATCGGCCACGGCCGCCCGCGACGACGACGATGAAATCAACGTTCCCTCTTTTGTCCGGGTGGCTGGTAATAAGGCCGGCGACGCGTTGCAGCGCTTGTTTTACGATAGTTTTCTTGACACGCACTACGAGGGCCGCTCAAACATTCCAGCGCACACAAATTTCATTGTTGCCGCTAATCATTCTTCGCACCTCGACATGGGACTCACAAAGATGGCACTGGGCGAAGCCGGTAAAGGCATGGTTGCGCTCGCAGCGGCAGATTATTTCTTCGATAACAAATACAAGCGCGCGGTGATGGAAAACTTTACGAACCTCGTGCCGATGGAGCGCACCGGATCGCTGAGACAGTCGCTGCGCCACGCCAGTTCATTTCTGGATCGTGGTTACAACGCGTTGATTTTCCCGGAAGGCACCCGGTCATTAACGGGAGAGATGGCTGACTTCAAACCGGTCATCGGCTATCTCGCCCTGCACGCCGGCGTCGGGATTGTTCCGATCTATTTAGAAGGTACGCACGATGCGATGCCGAAGGGATCGAGCATTCTCAAGGGCCGAAAAATCGGGGCGCGCATCGGTCGCTATCTTCCGATTGAAGAACTTGAGGAGATGACGAAGAACATGCCACGCGCAGAGGCTTACCGTCTGATTGCAGCGCGGGTCAAACATGAAGTTGAGAATCTGCGCGATCGAACGCGACGGAAATTTGATGCGCGCGGATTGCGCGAACGTTGGAAGGCTGAGCGACGAACGCAG
>JBDUCB010000182.1:0-4922 GCA_040003695.1 bacterium | reverse complement strand
CGGACATGGGCGCCGCGTATTTGTTGCCGCGCGTTGTTGGTCTCGCGAAAGCAACCGAGTTGCTCTTTACGGGCGATTTCATCTCCGCTGCCGAGGCCAAACGAATCGGACTTTATAATCGTGTGGTTCCCGAGCGTCAACTAGTGGAGACTACGCGAGAATTGGCAGAGCGACTGGCGCGCGGCCCAGGCTTCGCGCTCGCGAAGACCAAGGAGATGCTGAATCGGGAAATGCACATGAATCTCGACGCGGCACTCGCATCAGAAGCACAGGCGCAGGCCATCTGCATGCTGCACCCTGATTACCGCGAAGCATATGAAGCGTTTGTCGATAAACGAGACGCTCGGTTTAAGTAACTTTGGAGTGCCGTGGCAAGCGAAGCGCGACACTGCTTTGGATTGATTTCCCTCTCCCGCTGGGAGAGGGTCAGGGAGAGGTCTTGAGCTCAGCAAAACCCTCCCCTTATTCCCCTCCCAAAGGGAGGGGAAAACCAAAACTTTATGGATAAATTCATCACTCAACTTCCCTATCTAACGCCTGAACACCTGACACTGGCGGCGGACATGGAGAATTTTGTCCGGCTTGAAATCGAGCCGAGCGCGATTGAAGAACGTGACGTCGATGCGCGGCTGCGTGAATACGTCGGCACGCTCGCCGAAGCAGGCGTGCTGCGTTATGCAGTGGCGGCGCCGGGCGCCAACCTCGATGTACGCGCCTTATGTTTGATTCGTGAGTCGCTCGCGTACTCTTCGCCGCTCGCCGACGTCGCATTTGTGATGCAGGGGCTCGGCACTTATGCCATCAGCCAGGCCGCTCCGGACCACGTGCGCGACTTCTGGCTTTCGCGCGCGGAAGAGGGAAAGGCAATCGCCGCCTTTGCATTGACCGAACCCGACGCAGGTTCCGATGTCGCTTCGATAAAAACCACTGCGCAACGCGATGGTGATAGTTACGTCATCAACGGCAGCAAGCGATTCATTTCCAACGCCGGGGTTGCCGACTTCTATACGGTTTTTGCCCGCACCGGCACCGATGCGAATGGTCGGGCGACGCTATCAGCGTTTGTCGTTGGCGCAAAATTGGTGGGTTTTAATGTTATCGAAAGGACAGCGATGCTGTCGGCGCATCCAATCGGAGAGATTGAACTAAAAGATTGTCATGTGCCTTCCGAAAATCTTGTTGGCGCGGAAGGTGACGGATTCCTTTTGGCCATGCGCACGATGGACACTTTTCGCGCGAGTGTCGGCGCAGCGGCCTGCGGTATGGCCCGACGCGCCCTGAACGAAGCAGTTCGCTACGCAGGCAGTCGCAAACAATTCGGGCGCCTGCTGGCTGAACACCAACTGATTCAGGAAAAACTCGCAGACATGGTCACGGAACTGGATGCTGCGCGTCTGCTGGTTTATCGCGCCGCTTATCTAAAAGATACCGGGGCTGCGCGCGTGACTCGGGAAGCCAGCGAAGCAAAACTTTTTGCCACCGAAGCAGCTTCGCGGATTATCGACCAGGCAGTGCAGATTCACGGCGGCACTGGCCTGGTGCGCGGAGGCGTGGTGGAACGGCTCTACCGAGACATCCGCGCACTGCGAATTTACGAAGGCACTTCGGAGATTCAGAAGCTAATCATCGCCAGTCAGTTGCTGAAAGAATAGGACAGACATCCTTGTATCTGGGGATGATTCATAAAGAATCTACAGCATGAAACCTCTCTCGACAGACACCACATCCGAAGCACAACTGAAGCACTTTGAGCTAATGCGCCAGCTCCCCGGTTGGAAACGTCTGACGCTGGCCTTCGATCTCACTCAAACCCTTCGCCAGTTAGTCCTAGCCGATATTCGCCGCCGATATCCTGGCGCCAGCGAAGAGGATGTTCGCAAACGCTTCATTGCTCGGGTTCTTCCACGTGAGGATGTTATCCGAGCTTACGGCTTCGATCCGAGGCTGGAAGGCTACTGACAGACGGATGGAGCACCCCTTCAAAGTATTGTCGCTCGTTGCGAGTGTGCTGGAGCAACAGCGAATCAACTACGTTCTGGTTGGATCTCTCGCCAGCTCAATCCACGGCATGTATCGCTCTACCGCCGATATTGATATCGTCGCCGATGTACAGCCTCAGCAAATTATTCCCCTTCTAAATGCACTTCAACGAAGCTTCTACGTCGACGAGCATGCGATGCGTGAAGCCATTGATCGGCGTCAGTCGTTTAACGCAATTCACTTTGACTCCGTTTTTAAGGTCGACATCTTTATTCCAAAGTCAGATGAGTTCTCAAGAAACCAAATCGCGCGGCGCGAGCTGAGAAAGATTGCACCTGATGTTGACCAGATGATTTACGTCGCTACCGCTGAAGACACGATATTGGCAAAGCTGCGTTGGTATGACTCTGGCGGGCGAGTCTCAAATAGTCAGTGGAGTGATGTTGTCGGCATTATCGGTGCGTCGCCGTCCAGTCTCGACCTCGATTACTTAAAGAAATGGGCCAAGACTCTTGACCTCGCGGAACTGCTCGGCAAGGCATTTGTAGAAGCTAAGGGCGAAGACGCGAATAGTTACGGCAAATGAAAATCAACATCATCGGCGGCGGCCCGGCAGGAATGTACTTCGCGATCCTGATGAAGAAGGCCGACGCAGCGCACGACATCAGCGTCTACGAGCGCAATGGACCTGACGACACTTTCGGTTGGGGTGTGGTGTTTTCAGGAAAGACACTGGCAAACCTGCACGCGGCGGATGAAGAATCACACGCGGAAATCACGCGCGCGTTTGAGGCTTGGGACAACGTTGACGTCGTCAACGCACTGGATAAGATTTCCATTCACGGCAACAGTTTTTCCGGAATAGCGCGGCTTCAGCTCCTCAAGATTCTGCAAAGGCGTTGCGAACAACTGGGCGTCAAGCTGCTTTTTCGCACCGAAGTTGCGGACATTGAATCATTGCGCGCGAGCTGCGATCTGGTGGTTGCAGCGGATGGTGTTAACAGCACCGCGCGCAAGCAATACGCCAAAGAGTTTTGTCCGTGGCTCGATGTGCGTCCGAATCGTTACGTCTGGTATGGCACGCACCGATTGTTTCATGGGCTGACGCTGACGTTCCGCGAAAACGATGCCGGTGTCTTCTTGGCTCATTCATATAAGTTCAACACAACTACCAGCACGTTCATCATCGAATGCGATCCGCAGACGTGGGAAGCGGCCGGCTTTGCCTCGATGAACGATGACCAGACACGGCAATATCTGGAAAAAGTATTTGAAAGCGATTTGGCGGAACAGCCATTGCTTTCCAACAATTCCAAGTGGGTCAATTTTCTGCTGGTTAGAAACGAGAACTGGTTTTTTGACAACGTTGTGCTGCTTGGCGACGCACTTCACACAGCCCACTTTTCAATCGGTTCCGGCACCAAGCTAGCACTGGAAGATGCGATCGCGCTTTTCGATTGTTTTAGAAAGAAGGAGAGTGTCAGCGCTGCGCTCGAGGAATTCGAGTCAACACGCAAGCCGGTAATCGAAGAGTATCAAGCGGCCGCTCAGGGCAGCATGCGCTGGTTTGAGAATGCACGAGACTACATGAGCCTCACTTCGATTGAATTGGCATATTCGCTGATGACGCGCAGTGGCCGGGTCAGTCATGAGGACTTGAAAAAGCGCGATCCACGCTTCATCGCAACGTATGAGGAGCAGACGGCAGGAGCAGGAGGCAGGAGGCAGGATCAACAACTGACGACCGAACAACGCTGAGTCTATTCTTCCCTGCCGTCTGCCGTCTGCCGTCTGCCCCTTTCCTCCCACTCCGGCGCCAGTAATCGCCGCCGTCCTTCATCAACCGTCGCAATTCCCGCTTCATCCAGATCCACACGGTCCCACAGTTTGCATGTTACTGGCCGGTGCGCCTGGTCCAACGCTTCGCAGTAGTTTGTATAAGTGCAGCGCCGCACTTCATCACCGCGTCCGATTTTCACCTTCACAAACCAATCAGGATCAGCCAGGGCTTGGCGCGCTAAGCCAATGATATCGGCTTGTTTGTGCCGCAAAATGCTTTCTGCTTGTTCAAATGTACTGATGCCGCCGGTTGCCACTACCGGCGTATTGAAACCTGCTTCATTTACCGCCCACTTGATGGCGGCGACTAACGGTACGCTGCGTCCAAAAGGGCCCGTCTCATCCGAAAGCACCGTCGGCATGCATTCGTAGCCGCTTTGGCCGGTGTAGGGGTAAACCGCCTGCCCAACTTTCGGCTGCTGCGCATCTTCAAACTTTCCGCCTTTGGAGATTGACAGAAAATCCATGCCTGCGCGCGCAAACTCAACTCCAAAATAGCTGGTATCGTCGATCCGATTGCCACCAGCAATAACTTCATCGCCAAGGAAACGCACGCCAACCGTGTAATCATTCCCGACTTGCTTGCGCACTGCGCGATAGACTTCCAACGGCAAACGCACGCGATTTTCGCGCGGTCCGCCATAACCATCGCTGCGATTATTGAGCGCACTCAAGAAGCCGGCCATCGTGTAGGCGTGCGCGTAATGCAATTCAACGCCATCAAAGCCGGCTTCGCGCGCCCGGCGTGCGGCGGCGGCAAAAATATCTGGAAGCACTTGCGGCAATTCGCGCACATGCGGCAAGTCCACGTCGGTTACGCTCTCGCGATAACCAAACCGCAGAGATTCCAACTCGCGAGTGTCAAGTACATGCTCAATAACTTCATCCGGGGCCTGCTTGAGAAACTCGCGCACTACTGTTTGATGGGCCAGCGCCCAGGAAGCCTCGCCCGTGAAACCCACTAACGCCGCGCGATGCCGATCTTTTAGTTCCAGAAAGCGCTCAAAGAATTTTTCCTTTTCCGGTCGTCGTTTGACTGCGAGGAAATCAATAATCTGAATAAACAACTTGGTTTGACCGTCGCTCGCTTCGCGGACGGTTTC
>JBDUCB010000277.1:0-4934 GCA_040003695.1 bacterium | reverse complement strand
GCTCAATTTCCTCGAGGGTCAATTGCGGCCCGCATTCTGGACCACGCACCGTCAGATCTGCGTAGCGCTGCTCGCGATTCAAAACTACTGTGACGTATTTGTATTCCAGACCTGCAGGCTTCAATTCGACTTGAAGTGGGTTGAGCTTGATGCCGTAGCGCAAACTGTTAGTTTGCGAAGTTTGAAGATCACTGGAAGTTTCCGAGTCACCCCGCAAACTAACAGTTTGCGTTACATCGCCGACGATCTCGCGCACGCGCGCATCGATCGATTCCTGAAACTTGCTGGTGGGAAAGGAGTCGTCTATTAGTCCCCACTCTTTCGCGCGCTTTCCTTTCAAGCCTTCAGCAAGCGTAGAAAATACATCGGCGCGGTCGCGTCGAATCTTTCGCTTATCAACCAAACGAGTTAGGCCTCCTGTGCCGGGCAATACACCTAGCAGTGGAACCTCGGGAAGGGAAACTGCCGAGTTGCCATCGTCAACCAGATAGATTTCGTCGCACGCGATTGCCAGTTCATAGCCACCGCCCGAGGCAGTGCCGTTAAGCGCAGCGACATAACGACGCCCTGAATGGTTCGAGTCGTCTTCGATGGCGCAGCGCGTCTCGTTTGTAAACTTGCAGAAGTTAACTTTGAAGGCGTGCGAAGAGGTGCCGAGCATGTAGATGTTCGCGCCCGCGCAGAAAATACGCGGCTTGAGACTAGTGATGACCACAACTTTCACCGCCGGGTGCTCAAAACGAATACGTTGGACCGCGTCGGCAAGCTCAATGTCCACGCCCAGGTCATACGAATTGAGTTTCAGCTTGTAGCCTTCAGCCAGCGTCTCATCTTCCTGAACATCTATGGTGAGGGTGGCGACCGCGCCATCGACATCGAGTTTCCAGTGATGGTACTGGTCCGGTGATGTTTCAAAGTTAATCATGCGCTCCTCAGACCTGTCTGGCATTCGCGTGCCGAATTCCCAGGCTTTTGGGACTATTTACCAGCAAGCAGGCTTATCGTTCGAACGTTCGTTCGGAAAACACATAATAGCTTCAGCGCCGGTTTTTGGTCAAGCGGACTGGCAGATTGATTATGAAATTTCTGCAAGGAAGTTTCAGTGGCCTTTAGAAGGGCTGCCTTGACAGGGTCGGCGAACGGCGCGTAGGGTTTCGCTCCGAACGGGTATCAAATGCCGCTAGCTGTTTGAAATGGAATTCGCGATTTGAGTTGATGAAGTGATTCATTGAGCCGAGATCGACGCTTTGAGATCTGGAATTCGAGGTACGAAATCGTGGAGGCGAATCTGTTCTGGTGAATGGCGCGGTCTTCAAAACCGTAAGTGAGACTGTGAGAACAGGCTCAGGTAGGTTCGATTCCTACACGCCTCCGCCACACGAGATCAGTTGGCAGTGAGCAGTGAGCAGTGTGCAGTGAGCGGGGAGCTGCAATCGGCAATTGTCAATTGGAAATGGGCAATGAAAAATTGGGTCGCACTTAATATGACACCGGGCATTGGACCTCGCGCCGCTGCCAAGCTGCTCGAGCGTTTCGGGTCTGCGGAAGCGGTTTATCACGCTCAACGCGCCGAGCTCGAAAAGCTGAGGCTGTTGCCTGAAGCTGTGGACAGCATCATCGCTCGTGACCTGCACGAGAAAGCCGAAATTGAACTGGTAAATGTCAGGAAGCTCGGCGGCGACATTCTGGTTCTGGACGACGGGGTCTATCCATCGCTGCTACGAGAAATCTACGATCCGCCGATCGCGCTTTACGTAAAAGGTGCCTGGTCACAATGTCTTGATCAGCCGTGCATTGCAATTGTCGGTTCGCGAAAGTGTTCTACCTACGGCCAGAACGCAGCGTTAATGCTTGCACGCGATTTGGCCCAACGCGGCGTGACGGTTGTTTCCGGGTTTGCACGTGGGATCGATGCCGCCGCGCATCGGGGCGCGATTGAAGGCGGTGGCCGCACAGTCGGTGTTTTAGGTACGGGCATCGATGAAGTTTATCCGCGCGATCACAAGAAGCTGGCGGATGAAATTCTGGAGCGTGGTGGCGCGATGGTTTCGCAGTTTCCTTTATCCACGCCGCCGGTCTCGGAAAACTTTCCGTACCGAAACCGTATCATTAGCGGAGTGAGCCTGGGCGTGGTAGTAGTGGAAGCAGCGGAGAATTCCGGTTCATTGATAACGGCACGGCTGGCCATTGAGCAAAACCGTGAAGTGTTTGCGGTCCCGGGAAACATTACTTCGCGCACGTCGTTTGGCACGAATTATCTAATTAAGGGAGCGGGCGCCAAGCTGGTGCAGCAATGGCAGGACATTGCAGCCGAGCTGCCGCCGCAGATCGCGGCGAGGCTATTGCCGCCCCCATTGGGCGCAAAGAAGAAAGAGAAGTCGCTGACGGATCAACTGGCGATGGTGCCGCAGGGTTTGAGCGCGTACGAACATTCGGTTTTCAAGTTACTGTCGGCGGACGATCCGGCACACATTGACGCCCTGGTTGACCGCAGCAAGTTGTCGATTTCGGATTTGACCTCGGCCTTATTGACATTGGAAATGCGAGATTTGGTGCGAGCGCTGCCGGGGAAATGTTTTGTACGGAAGATTTGAAGTTCAGCATGGATGTCACCTTAGTTGAAAAGCCGATAACGCGTGACGAGCTCAAGACTGCAGCGCAGCAACTCTATGGAGACATGATAAAAGCCGTCGTAGATATTGAGAAAGGTGTAATGGCGTTGGGCGGCGAATTGCATGCTGATGAGGAGGCATTTCTTCTGGAAAGGAACTCATCCCAGCAGAATCTTTGGGGGATTAACCTTTACCCTGATCGCGACTTACCTCAAATGATTGAGTTTGATTCGATGATTAACATTCGACCGCGACAGAACAACCGATCCCGTTCGGTAGATGATGCGACGATAAGAGAAAGAATCGTTGCGGTCGTCACACGATTGGTGCAATAGATTCATGCAGAATCTCCACCCGAGCTTGGCGGATGGTCGTTGGTTTACGATGTCCCTGGCTGAGCAACTGGGAAACGTTGGTAGCGAGTATGAGCGGGCGTTGAGATGGAAACAACGCGACGAAACGCATTTCCAAAATGCGCTCGATCGATTGCTTGAACTACTCGATCTGACGATTTCCGACAGGCGTTGGCGAAATCATCGATTGAAAGAACTTGTTCGGCTAAGAGAAGTAATTTGCGAGGAACTTTGTGGTGACAAACGTTGGGGTGAAGCTGACTTGCGAAACTATTTTCTCTATTTTGGACTACTCGCTCGAAGCGACAAATGACATTTAAGTAATAATTTCTAATGGCAAAGAATCTAGTCATAGTTGAATCGCCGGCCAAGGCGAAGACCATTAATAAATATCTGGGAAAGGACTATCTGGTTAAGGCCTCGATAGGCCACATAAAAGATTTGCCTTCCAAAGGTTTGGGCGTTGATGTTGACGACGACTTCAAACCCACCTATGAGGTAATTCCGGATTCACGCAAGCGCAACAACAAGAAGATCGTTGCGGAACTTAAGGCAGCAGCCAAAATCGCCGACAACATCTATTTCGCGGCTGACCCGGATCGAGAAGGGGAAGCGATTTGCCAGCACCTGGCCGAAGAAATCGTGCCGAAGCGACCTGCAAAAGCTACGTTTCGCGTAATGTTCAATGAGATCACGAAGCGCGCCGTCAACGAAGCTTTCGAACACCCGAAACAGATCGACAAGAATCTCGTTGATTCACAACAAGCGCGACGCGTGCTCGATCGGCTGGTTGGTTACAAGGTATCGCCGCTGCTCTGTCGCACGGTGGGCGGCAGGCTGAGCGCCGGTCGCGTGCAATCAGTGGCACTGCGCATGGTCGTCGAGCGCGAGCGCGAGATCGAAAAGTTTATCAAGACCGAGTACTGGACGATCGCGGCGAATCTTGGCGCCAAACTGCCACCCGCCTTCGACGCGCGCCTGTTCAAGGTTGGCGAGCAAAGCGTGAAGACCGGCGGTTTTGATCAGGAACCGAAGAAGACCGAGATTCTGATCGGCAATGAAACGAACGCGACTGAGATTGTCGGCGAAGCGGGACAGCAAACGTTTGTTGTCAGTGAAGTCACCCGCAAAGAACGCAAGCGCAATCCGGTCCCGCCCTTCATCACTTCAAAGTTGCAGCAGGAAGCCGCGCGCAAACTCGGCTTTAATGTGAAGCGCACGATGATGATTGCGCAAAAGCTCTACGAGGGCGTCGAGCTGGGTTCGGAAGGTTCGGTTGGTTTGATTACCTACATGCGCACCGATTCCACCCGCGTTTCGGAGGCCGCACTGAATGAGGCGCGCGATTTCATCAGCAGCCAATATGGCGCGCCCTATCTTCCGGAGAAGGCGGTTCATTATCGATCGAAGAAAGACGCGCAGGATGCGCACGAAGCGATCCGGCCGACCGAAGTGACCCGCACGCCTGATTCGCTGGCACAGTATCTTAATAAGGACGAGCTGAAACTTTATCGCTTGATCTGGCAAAGGTTTGTTGCTTCACAGATGATGCCGGCCATCTTTGATCAAACGACAATTGACATTACCGCCGGACGTTTCATCTTCCGCGCGACCGGCTCAGTGCAGAAGTTTGATGGTTTCCTGAAGCTTTATCAGGAAGGCCGCGACGAGAAAACCGAAGAAGACGAGGAAGCTGAACGCACTTTGCCGAACGTGGAGAAAGGCGAAACGCTTGCGCTCAACAAGCTCACGCCGGAACAACACTTCACCGATCCGCCGCCGCGCTTCACGGAAGCCACGCTCGTAAAGGCCTTGGAAGAAAAGGGCATCGGCCGGCCATCGACATATGCAGCGATCATGACGACGATTCTGGCGCGTGAGTACGTGGAGAAACTCGAAGGGCGTTTCCATCCGACCGAGTTAGGCAAGACTGTCAACGACCTGCTGATCGAGGGCGGTTTCGCAGACC
>JBDUCB010000120.1:0-4946 GCA_040003695.1 bacterium | reverse complement strand
AACTGGTATCAACTAAAACCCCGCGAATAATTCCAGGCAGTCCGAGACGAATGATGCACCAATCAAATCCGGGCGTGCGACGTCGCCGCGTCTCCCAGCCATCCATCCATTTACCGAGATCGGTGTACTTGCCTTCGACAAAAATCGGTGCGCTTGCCTTGAGCAGATTCCCTTTCGGCGCAAAAAATTCATCGTTAGCGACAATCACTGCGCCGCCGACTTTCTCGGCAGCCAGATCAACCAATTCAGTGAAGTCCATTCCCATTTCCTAACCTTCAGGATAAAAAACAAAAATAGTACAACCGGTTTTTGATTGCGGCACGTGTGAAGAACCTTTTGGGTTGTGAATAAAACTTCCGGCGGGATAGTCGCGCACGCCATCGTTGAAGACTCCCGATACTACATAAACTTCTTCCGGTCCCGGCTCGTGCACATCTAACCCTTCCCAACACGCGCCCGGATCCAGTTCGACAATTTGCGCGGTTGGACCATCGCTTGAACGCCAAAGCGTGCGCACGCGCACAGTGCCGCCGAATTTTTCTTTTACCGGCGCGTCTTCAGTTCGGGCCCATTCGATTTCTGACATAAGTTATAAGTAGGACAGGCATTCCTGCCTGTCCAACCTCCAATCCAATAATGACAGACAAGAATGTCTGTCCTACCGCAACAACAGCCCGCGCGGCTCGCCGCAAAAATCACCATCATCATATATCTTCCGGCCGCGAAGAAAAGTTTTCTCGACGACGCCGGAAAGCAGCTTGTCTTCGTAAGGAGTTAATTTGTGGCGATGGTGCAAGCGCTGTCCTTCAACCTTAAATTGTTTTGCCGGGTTCCAGATTACCAAATCTGCGTCATAACCAGCCGCGATTCTGGCCTTACGCTTTTGTAAGCCAACGAGTTGCGCGGGGGCAGAGCACAGCCAGCGGCTTAAGTCGCTGATTGAGTGACCGCGACGCTGTGCTTCAGTCCAAACGATTGGCAGCCTCAGTTGTAAGGATGATATGCCGCCCCACGCGGCAAGAAAATCACCACTCTCGCGCAGCTTCAAATCCGGCGGACATGGCGAATGGTCCGACACGATCATGTCGAGGGTGCCGTCCGCCAGTGCGGCCCACAATTGTTCACAGTTTTCTCGTTCACGAATGGGGGGACAACACTTAAACTCTGTTGCACCGTCGGGAATGTCCTCTGCGGCAAAAGCTAAATAGTGAGGACAAGTTTCTGCAGTTAATTTTAAGTCACCGTTTTTCGCTGCGCGCAACATCTCCAGTGCATCCGCCGACGAGTGATGAACGATATGTACACGTGCATCAAACTCGCGCGCCAGCTTGATCATTAACTCCACGGCTTCATTCTCCGCCGCGCGCGGCCGCGACGCGAGAAAAGTCTCGTACCGAGTAGGACAGACATTCTTGTCTGTCCCAATTTCTTCTTCGACTTCTGGACAGGCAGAAATGCCTGTCCTACTCACATGACAGGCGGGGATGCCTGTCCTACTTATTGGTCCCGGAACTTCCGCATGAACGATCAGTATCGCTCCCAACCGTGTCAGCTCGGGCAGCGCGATTCGTAAATCTTCTTCCGTAACATTGGGAAATTCGTCGACGCCCGAGTGAATCAAGAAACATTTAAAACCAACTACGCCTGCGTCAAGCAAAGCCGCCAGCTCACTCGTGTTTCCGGGAACAACACCGCCCCAAAAACCAACGTCGACCGTACACTTGTTTTTAGCGGCTGCTAGTTTCGCTTCAAATCCGGTGAGTGTTGTGGTGGGCGGAATTGAATTCAGCGGCATGTCGACGATGGTTGTAATGCCGCCTGCCGCTGCCGCGCGGGTCGCGGTTTCAAATCCTTCCCAACTGGCTCGTCCTGGTTCGTTCACGTGAACGTGACTGTCAACCAAACCCGGCATCACAATCGACTGGTCGCCGGCTTCTACTGGTTCGCAACCCGCGGGAAGCTCGTTGTAGTCAGCGATCGTCGTTATTTTATCGTCCGAAATGTGGATCGACGCCGGCGCAATTCGGTCGGGCAGCACAACCTGTTGACCACGAATGACAAGGCTTGGTATCGGCATCTCAAAGGAACTCAGTGGGAACCTTTGCGAACTGGAGATGGTCCTAGGGGAAAGAAACAATGGCAAACTAACAGTTTGCGCTACACATCAGCTAAAGGTCGGCGGCGGTGGGGGCAAATTCGATTGAGGCTCGCCGGTAGCTAGACCAAATACCTGCTCGTAAGCCGCCGCGATCGCCGCAAAACTTATCGGCAAAACCAGGAAGACACCGACATAACAAAAAAGCACGCCCACCAAACTAAGCAGCCCGTTGAGCAATAGCATCCCGAGCAGTTGCCAGAAGTTTGCTATGCCGGCCCTGATGCTCAACTTGACGGCATTAAGTCCGGAAAGCCGCCGGTCGACAATTAACGGATACGCGAACGTGAAACCCACTGAAACTATGATCAGAATAACCACCATCACAATCCAGAAAACAGCAAATATTCCAAAGAAACTGAGTAATGCGGAAGGGTCCGCCTCGCCATTTCGCGGCATGATGAACAAAAGTCCGATGTAAAAAACGATGTACGAAGGAACGAAAATCACCAGTATGGGAACGAGGTGCAACAAGGTTGCGATCAGGCTGTCGCCAAAGTAATCGAAACCTTTGAACAGATCATTAAACTCGATTGGCTGCCCTCGTCTGGTTTTGAAAAGCGTTAGGTAGAGGCCACACATCATTGGACCAAGCAGAATCCCAAAAGGCACCACGCTTCCGATTAATATACCGACGACACTTAGCCCGACGAAAAGCCAGTACTGGTTTCTAATCAGGTTCCATCCCGCCTTAATGCATTCGACTGGTTCGACTGCTTTGCGACGGAATTCGGGCAAGTCAAAGGGGACAGTCATTCCTATTCCTTCTTCTCAAGGTAGTGGTTCGTCTTTGGCGCTACTTTTCCAGCCTGCTTTATCGATGATCCATTGCAGGTGTCCCTTGATTGCTTCCGTGTAGATCAGCGCACCCATTTGATTTGGATGGCCCAGAGAAGCATAACGGCAAATCAACAAACGATCCTTGCGGGACCTTTTTTCAGCAGGAGTTTCCTTAACGCCTTTCGGGATTTTGAACGTTTCGTTGCAGCTACGAATTCGGCTTTCACGAACCTCGTCATTTGGTTTGTAGGCAGTAGTGCCAAAAGAAAGGATGACGATAAACTTGCGCAGTCCTGAAAGGTTGGTTGAGCCAAAAATAAAATTCCAAAGCAATGTATCAGCCGCCGAGAATGAATGTTCCGGCCAGAAGTCTATCTCCACGAAAGATACTTTCGGCGGCAAATTCTTTGCTGCTAGATCAGCATTTGTTACTTCCACCGCCTCCCGAAGATTCGTGGTTGAAACTCGGTACCAAAGCTCGGAAAGTTTAATAAGCCGCTCGCGCATCTCCTTGTCGGTCAAGCGCCGGGCCTCCAGACTCTCATTGTTCAGATTTTTTGCCAGGGCCCTGATGAACGCGTTGTCGGCAGTGCTGTCGGAAACGATCCGGTAATAACTCGGCACGATCACTCGAGCATTGGGGAACGTCTCAGTGACTCGTTGCAGCAGATTGTGCATGCCAACCTTGCAGCTGGTATTGATTCGTTCGCGCAGCCAGTTGGGATCAGTTGTAACGTTCAAAAGATTGCTGACATCGACATCGTTGATGCAACCATCCACCAGAATGAGGTTAACGTTTGCGCTGGCTGGTCCATAAAAGTCGCGCGCGCGATCAAGTTCCTCATTAATGCTCGGGTAAGGAAGGTTCACCTCGCCATCGTTTGACTTAAACTTCGGTTGCGCGCCTGTTGGGTTCGCAGCTAGCAGGGCGCCCGAATGCGCGAACACGGTTTGTCTGACTTCCCGGTTGGTTTTTTCCTGAAGCCAGCATTTTATTCGCCAGGTAAATTTCTGCTCCGGCTTAAGACCCTGCCCCCACATGATCGAATCGCCGAGCACCAGCATTTCGAGCGGCGCGCCGGGCGCTGGTTTGAAACCGCCGGGGCAATCTGCTCGCGCGCTGCTTGCGACAGTGAAGAGCATCAGGCCGATGCTGAATGTGAGGAAAAGCAGTTTACTAATTTGTGTTCGGGCCATGACAAAGTTATTTGCTAAAGAATGAAAGCTCGCGCGTTTTGCAACCACAGAACTCAAGGGTCCTCTTTTGAGATTCTTCGCTCCCCCACTTGCTAAAAACGATCCACTAAGAAGTACACGAAAGTTCACGAAAACAATTTAGTGTTGCTTAGTGTGATTTAGTGGATCGTATACCTATTTCTTCGATTCGGTCACTGCCAACTCAAGCGCGGAGTCGCCGTAGAAAGTCTTCAAGCAAATTAAGGCTTACTGCAAGACGATAATTGCTGGTGGAACGAATGTCGTCAATGGGAACGATCTCGTCTGACATTACCGCCCGGGCTCGCTCGAGTGTGCTTTGATTAAGTTTGTTGCGACGTAACGCGTCCTCCGTTTTCACGCAGCGCAGTGGCACCGGCGCGACGCTGCCCAGAGCAATCCGCAGATCCGCAATCATTTCATCGCGAACCCGAGCGGTGCCCGCGAAGCAAACTTTCGAAATCGCCTGCGCTTTTCGCGTGCCCACTTTGCGATAGTAATGCTGCAAATCGGTTGTACGCCGTGGCAAGCGAACGCGTGTTAGCAACTCGTTATCGCGGATGATCATTTGCTTGTAGCCGGTATGAAAGGCGTGATAAGGAACCCAACGCGCGCCCGTAGCGGAAGTAAGTTGTAACTCAGCGTCATAAGCCAACAGTGCAGGCGGTGAATCGGCTGCCGGCGAAGCGTTCACGATATTGCCGCCCAGCGTGCCGCGATTCTGGATGGCGAGGCCGCCGGTTTCACTTGCCGCCTGGCAAAGCATGGGAAACTCTTTTTGCAGGACTTTTTCCTG
>JBDUCB010000261.1:0-4970 GCA_040003695.1 bacterium | reverse complement strand
CAGACAACTCACCGAAATTCGACCGCCGTCCATGGGGGACGTTCACCGTGCTGGACGAAGGTGATGGTTTCAAGGTGAAGCGAATCGAAGTTTTTCCGGGCAAACGTTTGAGTTATCAAAAACACGCGCAACGCGCTGAACATTGGGTGGTGGTGCAGGGAACCGCCAGGGTCACGCTCGATGACGAAGAGATTGACCTGGCGGCGGGAGACGCGATCGACATCGCTATTGGTTCGGCTCATCGTGTCGAAAATGCAGGCGCCGAGCTGCTCGTTTTTATTGAAGTACAGCGCGGAAGTTATTTGGGCGAGGACGATATTGTTCGTTTGCAGGATGACTATGGCAGGGCGCCGAAAAAGAATGATGAGTGATGAGTGATGAGCTACGCTCAAGAAGTTTAGAGTTCAAGCCTTAGCTTGCTTCTCGCCGAACACAGACAACCTGAAGGTTGTACTCTGAGCTGCTCGACGCTTTGGTAGGGAAATTTGTTGGAGGGAGTAACTTCCTCGTCTGGTAGGGGCACGGCATGCCGTGCCCCTACGTTAGTTAAAGTGTTTGCGAAGTTAATCTAAACGGATTCTTAGAGACAAACGATGTCGGATTCTGAACTGCAAGAATTAATGGAAGTTGGCGACGCGAATACGAGCGCAGCGAACAGTCATGCCGTCTCTGACCAGCCTGGTTTCTGGGCCGCAGTGCGCGAGTCGTTGCGTGGCAGTCATCGCGACTACACGGAAGGCCCAATCGGGCGATCGATAATTTTGCTCGCCATCCCAATGGTGCTAGAGATGTGCATGGAGAGCATCTTTGCCGTCGTCGATATCAAGTGGGTCTCCTACCTGGGCCCGGACGCGATGGCGACCGTCGGCTTGACGGAATCACTGCTGACTTTGATCTACGCACTCGCCATTGGTTTGAGTATAGGTGCTACGGCCACGGTGGCGCGACGCATTGGCGAACATAATCCTGAAGGCGCTGCACGAGCGGCGATGCAGTCGGTGTTTCTGGGTTTGATAGTGGCCGCAACTCTTGCGCTTATCGGCGCACCGCTGGCGCCGAAATTATTAGGATTAATGGGCGCGTCACCTTCAGTGATCGAACAGGGCTCGGGTTTCACGCGTGTAATGCTCGCCTGCAATGTGACCGTGGTGATGCTGTTCATGATCAATGCCATCTTTCGCGGCGCTGGAGACGCGGCCATCGCGATGCGTGTGTTATGGCTGGCAAATGCCATTAACATCGTGCTTGGTCCATGTTTTATTTTTGGGCTTGGCCCATTTCCCAAGCTCGGCATTGTCGGCGCCGCGGTAGCCACGAACATCGGCCGGGGCACCGGAGCGCTCTACGCGTTCAGTCGCCTGGTTCGTAAAGGCGGACGCTTTGAGATCAAGCGTCATCATTTTCGACTTGAGCCGGCGATCATGGGTCGCCTGGTGCGACTATCTTCAACCGGAACATTTCAGGTCTTCATTGGCATGGCGAGCTGGATTGGACTGGTGCGCACCATCTCGAGTTTTGGCACAGATGTCGTTGCCGGTTACATCGTAGGAATTCGCGTCATCCTTTTCGCGCTATTGCCATCGTGGGGTATGTCGAACGCGGCGGCAACGATGGTAGGCCAGGCACTGGGCGCGAAGAAACCGGAGCGCGCCGAACGCGCTGTTTGGAAAGCCGGATTTTACAACATGATTTTTCTCGGCAGCGTAGGTTTGATCTTTGTGTTCTTCGCGCGGCAGATAATCGAATTGTTTACTCACGATCCTGATGTTATGCCTTACGGAGTTGATTGCCTGCGCATCGTCGCGTCGGGCTTTTTGTTCTACGCATACGGCATGGTGTTGACGCAGTCGTTCAACGGAGCGGGCGACACCTGGACGCCCACGATCATTAACTTGTTTGTATTCTGGTTGTGGGAACTCCCGCTCGCCTACGTTTTGGCGATCGTTTTAGGAATTGGACCGCGCGGCGTGTTCCTGGCAATCATGATTGCGTTTTCAACTCTCGCGATTGTGAGTGCGTTGGTTTTTCGTCGCGGACGCTGGAAGACGAAGGTCGTCTAGCGCCAGTCGGATGCACACCCGATAGTTGTTCAAATAAAACAACAAAACCTTTATTTCGCCAGGCTGAGCAGGTGCTAGACTGCAATTTGTTTCTATGAGCTCGATTGTCATGAAATTCGGCGGCACGTCGTTGGAAGGCGCTACCGCTTTTCAGAATGCCGCGCGCATCGTTGCCGAGCGAATGTCGCGGCGGCCGGTTGTGGTTGTCTCGGCGATGGCGCGCTTCACCGATGCATTGCTCGGCAGCGTCAAAGAGACATCGAAATCAGGCGCTGCTGCCGGTCTGTCGACACTCGATAAACATTTTGACCGCCACCTGAGAGTGATCGGCGCCTTATTGTCCAAAGAGGCCCCGCGGATGCGCGAAGCGATAGAGCAGAGCCGTCATGAGATAGGAGAGCTACTGAATACCGTCGCAACTGAGAAGAATGCGAATCGCAGACGGCGCAAAGCTCTTGAGGATGCAGTTGCCTGCAACGGCGAACGACTTTCGGCAGCCTTACTTGCAGCAGTGCTGGTTGACAATAACTACTCCGCAAGCGCAGTTGATGCGCGCCGCTGCGTAATAACCGATGACGAGTTTGGTTGCGCGGCGCCACGCATGGCGGAGACTATTCAAAACACCCAATCACAACTAAAACCACTGATTGAAACTGCGTGTGTTCCGGTGTTGGGAGGCTTTATTGGTTCCACCGTCGCCGGCGAAACGACCACGCTCGGTCGCGGAGGATCTGATTACACTGCAGCAATTATCGGCGCGGCTTTGGATTCTGAAGAGATTCAAATCTGGACCGACGTGCCCGGCGTGCTCACCGCCGATCCCCGCATCGCGCCAAAGGCGCAAACAGTGCCGCGCCTGTCTTTTGCCGAGGCCTCAGAGCTTGCCTACTTTGGCGCGCGCGTACTTCATCCAAAAACTTTGCATCCCGCGGTCGAACGCGACATTCCAGTACGCATCTGCAATTCACGTGCGCCTGATGGCCGCAGCACCGTTGTAGTTGCCGAGAGTGAGAAGTCACCACAAACAGTAAAGGCCATCGCGCACAAGACTGGTGTTACGACTGTGCAAATTACGTCGGCGCGAATGCTTGGCGCCTATGGATTCCTACGCGCAATTTTTGAGATCTTCGATAAGTATCGAACCGCCGTGGATGTGGTCACTACATCAGAAGTGAGCGTGTCGTTGTCACTCGACGATACTACGGCGTTGCCGACAATAGTTACTGAGCTGGAGAAACTCGGCACCGTATCTATAGAAGAGGAGCGGGCGATTCTTTGCATCGTTGGCGAAGGTTTGCGCAGCACGCCCGGCATTGCGGCGCGCATTTTCTCGACCATCAGCGATATCAACGTTTCGCTAATCTCGCAGGGCGCGTCGCGCATAAACCTGACGTTTGCGGTTGAGGAATCGCGCGCGCGTGAAGCGGTGATGCGGCTGCATAAGGAATTTTTTGAAAAGTCGGCAGAAGAACACAACGCAATCGATGATTGGGGCGTGAGTGTACCGGCTTAATTGCAGCGGGCATCGCCCGCCTCTAAACGATGCGTTTGAAAAGAGTGAGTTGATGGATTTGTTTGAACTAGCAAGGAAATTGATCGACATTCCATCCGTCACAGGCGACGAAAAAGCTGCCGGTGAATTTCTTTCGTCGCATCTGGAGGGCTTGGGATACAAAGTCGAGCGGCAGAAGGTTGAAAACGATCGTTTCAATGTTATCGCCGCCACTGGCGCGCCGCCACGCGTAGTTCTTTCAACGCACATGGATACAGTGCCGCCGCACATCGGCTCCAGCGAAAACGACGAATGGATTTTTGGCCGGGGTGCGTGCGATGCGAAAGGAATCATTGCCGCGCAAATTATCGCGGCCGAGCGGTTACGCGCCGCGGGTATTCAGGAAGTTGGCCTCTTGTTTACAGTCGATGAGGAATTGGGTAGCGAGGGCGCGCGCGTCGCGAACGCTCTTCCGCTTGCGAGTGAGTGCGAATTCCTTATCAATGGAGAACCCACTGATAACAAATTGGCGAGCGCGACGAAAGGTTCGCTACGGCTAACTCTGAAAGCCAAAGGGCAACCGGCGCATTCGGCCTATCCGGAACAAGGCGAGTCGGCGATTGAAAAACTACTTGACGTGTTGGAAGAAATTCGCAAAAGCCATTGGCCCAGCGAGGCGTTGCTTGGCGAAACGACTTGCAACATCGGCGTCATCAGTGGCGGTACGCGTCCGAACGTAATACCTGCCGAAGCGTCCGCAGTCCTGCAGGTGCGCCTGGTTAGCAATGCAGACGCGGTGAAAGCGATTTTGGAAAACATCGTCGCAAATCGTGCCGAGATAGAGTATTTATCGGTGCACGACCCGGTTCATCTTTTTACAGTTGCGGGTTTCGAGCAATGCCCAGTGCGATTTACGACAGACATTCCCTTCTTATCGCGTTGGGGCAAACCTCTTTTGCTTGGGCCAGGATCAATTCTCAAAGCCCACACGGATGGCGAATGCGTCAGCAAGCGGGAACTGTCCGCAGCCGTGGCGCTTTACGCCGGTTTGGTGCGCACTCTGCTTGCGCGCGACAGTACCGAACAGCCTGAGCAGATTGCGGAAGGAGCCCGCCCGTGAAGCTGGCGTTGATTGGATACGGAGCGATGGGCCGGCTGGTTGAGATGCAGGCGCAGTCTGCCGGCGATCAAATTGGAGTAAAGGTAACTTCGAATGATTCCGAACAAGGCATTGACGAGCTGGCCGCGATGTTAAGACGTCATGACGCGGCAATCGATTTTTCAGTGGGCGAAGCGGTGCTGAGAAATATCGAAGTGTGCGCCTTGGCCGGGGTGCCGCTGGTTGAAGGAACCACGGGTTGGCAGGATCACGAGAGTCGCGCTAAAGAAATCGTGGCGGAGCATGGTGGCGCGCTGGT
>JBDUCB010000073.1:0-4975 GCA_040003695.1 bacterium | reverse complement strand
CGTTGTTGCCACTCGCTTTGTCGGCTATCTACTTCTTCAATTTGGGAAAGGGCAGAGCTCAAAGTCTCGCCGCCGAGCTGTCGCATCTTCAAATAGAGCAACGCCGAGACGATTGATACAAGCGGCACCACCACGATGTTCACCAGGCTGGCTAGTTGTTTGTAAATTTCCTGCACGTGAAGTCCCTGCGTCGGCGCGCCGGGTGGCTTAACGCCGACGCGTATCTGGCCGAGCAACATGCTGACCGAAATGGGAATTAGAAACTGTAGCGCCCAGACGATGATCATGGTTCGCCAGGATCTCGATGCCAACTCGTACGACCGCCGCCGCGCCGCTTTTTTCTCGAGGCCTTCCACCAACACCACCGGCGCATAGAACGCGTACCGCAGTTGCATAACGATGCCGGGAATCACCAGCAGCACCGTGCCGATAATAATGCGCAGCGTCACTCCTAAACTTGTTTTCAGAAATGGCTTCCAGCGTTTCTTCAAAACTGTGAATGCCGTGCGCAGTTCCACGGGGCGCAATGGCGCCGCTTGTAGTTGCGTAACGATGACAGCAGTCATGCCGGCAATAGCCGAGGCGGCCACAAAGTAAGCGGCCACATGTAGCAGGGCCACAATCGCTACAGCCACAATCAATGCGACTTTGCTGGCAGTTATGCCTTTGGGCTGAGCCTCAAGCCAAATCTGCAAAACGATCATCAGCGTGGTGGTAACGATTACGGGGGAGTGGGCCAACAGCGACATCTTTAGAAACTTGGGAAAGTATTCGCTGTAGAGAGCGAACGCGCGCCGGTAGAGTGCGCTGATGCCGTCAGCCTGCGCGCGCAAAGCAGAAGCAAACGCAGCAGCGCTTTGTGGACGCGCGCCGGGATCTTTTGCCAGGGCCGCCATTACGGTGTGCGCAACGCGCTTGGGAACTTTTTTCGCTCGCTCGCGCAAAGGAGGCGGTGCTGCTTCGCGATGCCCGCGCATTACCGCGTCGGTGTGACCCGCAAAAGGTGGGTCACCGGCCAGCATCTGATAGGCAATAACGCCGAGACTGTAAATGTCGGAACGCGCATCGAGTGTCTTTCCGCTGCACTGTTCAGGCGACATGTAAATTGGCGTACCCATGATTGCGCCCACGCGCGTCAATTGAGTCGCGTGCGTTACCTTGTCGCGTCCGGTAGTTGGTTTGCCGGCGCTTGTTTGCCGCGCCCCAGCGTCAAACATTTGCGTGCGATCGTTGTCTTCGTTCTGTATCGTCGGGGACAGAATAGCAGTGGATTCAGATTCAAGATCCATGGCTGTTCCCGGGGGTGCGAACATCCGCGTGTCATCGTTGTTGCCTGCGAAGGCTGAAGTTGATGCTGATGAGTTTACCGTTCCTTTTCCCTCGGCATTTTCAGAAGCGAAGAGGAGCGTATCAGTTTCGGAAGCCGGACTAGTCGCGCGCGCACTCGGGGGCGCAATCTTCTCGCCGTCATCTTTTACGGCTGCGGAAGATGCACCGGCTTCCGCAAGTTTGGCAATACCAAAATCCAGCACCTTGACGCGATAACCGCCAAGCCGGTTTGGTTCCAGCCAGATGTTTTCGGGTTTCAGATCGCGGTGCACGATACCCTGTTGATGTGCCTCGTGCACGGCCGAGCTGACTTGCTCGAGTATGTCCACGACCCACTCTAGCGGCAGCCGCGTTTCTTCTTTCAGAACATCACCAAGCGTGCAGCCGTCGAGATATTCCATCACCAGGTACGCGACATTCTCACCATGTACGAGCGCGAACCCGAAATCGGTAACGTCAACAACGTTTGGGTGACGCAGACGACCGGCCGCGCGCGCTTCGCGTTTGAAGCGTTGCACAAACTCTTCGTTGCGCATGAACTGAGGTGTGATTAGTTTGAGCGCGACGTAGCGTTCGGTGCCGAGGTGCACGGCCAGATACACAGCGCCCATGCCGCCTTCGCCCAGCAGCCGTTCCAAGCGGTACTTCTCATCGAGCACCTTACCGATGTAATTGTCGGATGGCATCGGAAATGAATCGTAAACAGCGAACCGTAAACGTAAACCGTAAACCGAGAACAGGGAACAGCAAAACAGCCAACAGTAAATAGCAAATCAGCAAATGGCAAAGTTTACCGTTCTCGGATTGCTGCCGCTCACGGTTCTCGGTTTCCGGTTCACAGTTTACGTTAGCTTCTTTAGCACATCTGCCAGGCTTTGATTGCATTGACCGGTGCAATCAGCATCAGTATCTCCAACAGCAGGCTGTCGTGGATCCAAACGATCAGGATTAATTCAAAAGCAACAAACACGAGAAGCGAGCGGCGCAGGCCCAATCGTTGCGCAACGACGAAGCCCGCGATGCAGCACAGGATGTCGCCGAAGGAATTGACCACTGTGTCGCCGTTGTAACCAAGCGCTGCGGTTGCGGTGCGATAGCGTTCAATGATGAAGTTTGTATTTTCCAGGACCTCCCACGCCGCTTCTGCGGCGGTCGCCAGCAATAGCTGCGAGGTTAATCGCCATCGCGGCGCCAGCCAGTAGATCAACCAGAAAAAGAGTACCCCATGCAGCAGGTGCGTGAAGCTATACGGATCGAGAAAGTGTTGTGAGTTGTCGGCGCTGCAAACGCGGCCGGACCAGGCCAGCAATTTTCCGCAAGCGCAAATCCATAAGCGGCCTTCAGCATGCAGCAAGAACGCCGTCGCGGGAAAAATAGCGAGAAGACCCAGCCATAACCAGAGTTTTTGTTTGTTCGTGGAAAGCAAGCGACGCGTTATCCCATCACTATGCAGTTTCAGAAATTGTTACATATGCAATTAGAAACTGCATCAGTATTTCTGTTCCGGTTGGCGCGAATATTTAAACAAACCTGGTGAAGGCTCAATGCCTGTTTTCACACGCGGATCTGGGACAGGCTCTTCGACGACCAACTTGAGCGGCAATACACCTGCCCAAACATTCAGGGAGTAATCTTCTTCATCGTCCAGCGGTGGACCAGTGCGCACCTTTGCCGAAACTTCCTCGAGCTTCAGCGACAAAACTGTCGTCGCTTTTAATTCCTGCTCGTTAGGTTGGCGAACTTCATCCCAGCGGCCAGGAATCATATGTTCAGAAAGTGCGCGCAGCGCGGCTAGTTTGGCCGTTGGTTCTTCAATCTCCGAGGCTTTGCCAAAAATAACTACCGACCGATAGTTCATTGAATGATGAAATGCCGAACGCGCGAGCACTAAGCCATCAAGCAGAGTTACCGTCACGCAAACATCTATACCAGTTTTCAGCGTTCGCAGCATGCGGCTGGCCTGTGAACCATGAATGTATAGCCCATCGTCGACGCGCGCGTAGCCGGTGGGAATTACAACAGGCTTCTCATCTGCGATGAATCCCACATGGCAAATGAAACCTTCGTCGAGAATTGCGTAAACAAGTTGACAATCGTAAACGCCGCGTTTGGGCAGGCGCTTCAATGTAGTGCGCTCGGTTTGCGGAAAGTTCATGCGTGAATCGTAATTGGTAAAACGCTAATAGTAAATTCCATTCAAGTTTCGGACGCGTGTAGAATAGCCCGACTTGGAAAATCTCACCCATTACTTAACGTTGAGGCTGCGGTCGTCGAGCTTATTACTGCTCGTGGGCACTTTTGTTTTAGTACCTTTCATCGACGCTTGTACTAAGCGTCTTGCCAACGACGAACCGCCGCCGCTCGCATCCGGTCCGCCGCAGACAACTTATCCAATGCCGCCGTTGTCTTCCCATACGGAGATGGGTTGGGTCGGCGCAAACAATGAACGTTCCCGGCTGATGGATTATCGCGGCAAGGTGCTGGTGCTCGATTTTTACGCGACCTGGTGCGAGCCTTGCCGTCAAAGCATTCCGCGGCTTAAGGCGCTTCAGCGGCAGTATGGACCACAAGGCGTTCAGATAGTGGGACTGAATGTCGGCGGCCCTGACGATCGTATTAAGGTGGCAGACTTTAAGAAGGAACTCGACATAGACTACCCGCTTGGCTTCCCCGATAAGTCGTTGACAGATCTTTTTTTGTCTGACGATCAGACCATCCCCCAGACTTTTGTTTTTGGCCGAGAAGGTGCGCTAATCAAGAGATTCATCGGCTATGACAGCAACACCGGCGCGGAAATGGATAGGACTATTCAGGCACAACTGGGAGAATAGAGCGGAGCTTTTGCCTGGATGATTTTGCTGAATGATGAAGATCAAGCTCGAGTTTTTGCCGACAATAGTTTTCGCAGCAGTAATGTTGAGTTGGTTTGTCTTTGCGGGCATTTTTATTTTTCGCCGGAAACCTGCTCGCTCGCCCGACCGAAAGCGCGATCCGCGATCTATAGTTGGAGTAGCGCTTCAGGGCGTAGCCTATGCGATCGTGTGGGCGATACACCGCCAGCCATTCACACCGATAGTTGCCGCCCCTGGCTGGCTAGGGTTACTGGCGAGCGCGCTGGCGATTGCAGCAGCAGTTGGATCAGTACTGCTGATCATGGCCGCGGTGAAGACGCTTGGCAAGCACTGGAGCATCACCGCGCGCATGGTCGAGGATCATGAGCTTGCAACCCAGGGCCCTTATGCGCGCGTGCGACATCCGATTTACACGGGGATGCTCGGGATGCTCATCGCCACCGGTCTTGCCATGAGCAATTGGATCGCGCTGGTTGCGGCTATTATTGTTTTTGCCATAGGCACATTTATTCGCGTGCGCAGTGAAGAGCGACTGCTGCGTGAAACGTTCGGACAACGCTTCGAAGACTATGCGCGCCGCGTGCCTGCTGTAATTCCCGGGGTAATCTAAACAAATTATTGGCAGTGGTTGAGGACAAAGTGGATACATCGATAAGAAAAGCAAAAATTCTTGCGACGTTGGGGCCTGCGTCGCGCGAGCAGAGCGTGATTGAAAGCTTAATCAAAGCGGGCGCCAACGGCGTGCGCATCAACATGTCGCATGGGACGCATGAAGAGAAAGCTGAAGATATTAA
>JBDUCB010000008.1:0-4992 GCA_040003695.1 bacterium | reverse complement strand
GAAGCATTCTTCTCGCTCTCAAAGACATCCCCGATTGTGCGTTTCCCTTCGCGTGCGCAAACTGCTTTTGGCTCTCAATGAAAAATGGAAAATGTGAAATGAGAAATGGAAAAGTTCTTGGCTTAATAGCGACGCCGCCCATCAACGAGGACAGACGTGGACGTCTGTCCTACTTCTTACCGTAACTGATCATGTTCGCGAACATCCGGTAGCCACCCGACACGCCTGCTCCCAACTGACGGTACCACACCATGCTTGTGTAGATGTAGTTTCCCTTGCCATATTTTCCGACCAGCAGTCCACCGGTTAAAGGTTTCTCGCCCGAGTCGTTCATCGAAAAGAGCGCGGTGAAATGATTGTCCCATTCCTTCGGATAGTAGAGTCCACGTTCCTGAATCCAGTTATCAAAGTCGCCCAGCTTAATTTTGTTGGGAAAATTAAGCAGCGGGTGACCGGGTTCCAGAAACTTGACTGGCGCGGTTTCGTCCGTGACGCGCTCGTCACCCAACAGGATTGGATAAGGCGCTAACTGCGGACGATTTTGTTTAGGATCTGGGTTCCACTCATTCGACTTGTGATAGAAAACAATCAGCGTCCCACCGGCGCTAACAAAATCAAGCAGTCGAGAATTGTTGGCAATCAATTCCGGGTGCGCCTGGTAACCACGATTGTCGATGATGATTGTGCTATAGACCGCGAGGTCAGCGTTCTTGATGTCGTCCGCGGTCAGCGCTTTCGCTGCTACACCTAGTGCGGCAAGTGAACGTTCGATAGTCTGGTCAAAACTCGGCACGTATCCAACGTGCAAACCAGCGGCGACATGTGCATCACTATAAACAACTGGAACGTTTACTTGGGTGACTAAGGTTTTGTTTTTATCGACTATTGAAATTTGGATAGTGCCGGAACGACGCAGCTCCTCTTGCACCATTGTCCGGTCTGCAAGAGGACTCCTGGCAGCAACCTTTTCAGTACGCGTCTCTCCCGGCGCCAGCAACAGCGGAAGCTCAGCAGAAACGTTATGACCAGAGCCGCCTGAACCCTCGACGCGCGTCGCGCCACGAAACGGAATTGATAAGTGGCTGACGAGTTTCAATTCGAATGTTTCGCAGTGGCCTAACATCTCTTCCGTGCGCACGCACGGCGACGGAGAGACGCTCAGAATTTCGATTGCCGGTACCAGATCAAGTTTCGTTTCGCTGGGCAAATCAAAATGAACTCCGTCGACTTCAAGTTCGGCTCTCGCCCTGAATTCCTTTCCAAACAACAGCCCATCGTAAAGATGATTTGACGCTGGCACCGTGGGCCGTTTGGTATTCGGCGTGACAATCTCAATTGTGCCGGTAGCTTCGGTATCGGGCAGGAGCTGATCCGCGGTCTTTACTTGAAGGTTTGGATCCCAACCAGTGAACGTGACGCGGTCGATATTCAAAGAGCGATCGCCTTTGTTTTCCAAATTTATCGTGAAAGTAATTTTGCTTGCCGGTATAAGCGCCTCGTCACTGGCCGTGATCGTCATTGAAATGTTTGTGGCTAGGGCGAGCGCATGGTCGAAACGCGCTTTCATCATTACGGCACGTTGCGGATCTTGCGCCGCAGCCTCAATTGCCGGATTACTCTTGCGCCATTCAATTAAACTTTCCAGCACCACCACGGGCTGGTCCAGGAAATCAGTCAGCACCGCATCCTGTCCTTTGAATGGCTTAATCTGATAAGAAAACGAATCGGCGACTTTCAAACCGGCAAGCAGTGGAATCGAATCAGCCGCGACGGTGAGGGCTGGAGCATTCGGCGCCTCGCGCACCAATTGATAACGAATCAACGGCAGCTTGCCTTCGCTGCTGCCGCGCATGCGCATCAAGTCTTCAAGCGTCTTTGGCCAGGGACCCTGCGTAGCGTGTTCCTGAAGCGCCTCGAGTGCCTGTTCGGCAAATGAACTATTGCGCACTGGATCAATTTCATTTGGATCAATAGCCACGCCTTTGTCTGTCGCCGCCGGCTTGTTGTTGCCGCCGAAGATGCGCACAAAAAGTCGCTGCGCCTGCCATGGTTTCAGCTGGCCCAGTTGTTCGGGAAAGCGTTTTGGATCGGCCGCGGCATCGAAAGCTTCGAGGATCAATCGCCCGGTAGCCTGATGATGACCATGGCCGGTCGTTGTGTCATGATTCGTGATGATCACGTCGGGTCGCAGCTCGCGAATCTTCAGCACCATGCGACGCAATGCTTCGTCGTGTCCCCAGACACGAAATGCTTCATCAGCAGACTTTGAATAACCAAAATCCTTCAGACCAAGGAAGTATGGTTCCGAGCCCTGAATGCGTGCCGCCGCCATTGTTTCGCGCGCGCGAATCACACCCAGCTCTTCGTAAAGCTCAGGCCCAACCGCGTTCTGTCCACCCTCGCCGTAAGTGGAAAACAAACTGACTGTGTGTACGCCAAATTTGCGCCGCAGGATCGTCAACGTCGTTCCATCTTCATCATCCGGATGCGCGGCCACACACATCACCGTAAATGGATTCGTCAAATCCAGCAGCGCCTGGTGCAGCTCAGCTTTGTGATTTGTTGAGGGAGTTGGCGCTGTTGCGCGCGAAGGTTCTTGTGCGTGTGCAAAATTCGCGAACGAAGGTGAGAGGATGGCAACCGCGCTCACAAACGTGAGAAATGCAAGAATGCAACGGCGCATCGTTAATTTGCGCTTGCTCGGGTGATGGAATTTCGACGAGCCTGCGTAGCAGGCGCAAGCGTATAGCCCAGGGCAAGCGAAGCGCAGCGCTGGGTACAACAGCGACAAGGATCCCAGAGCCCGCTTTAGCGGGCGAAAGCCATTTTGGTTTTGCATTATGTTCTGCCGCCCGCTAAAGCGGGCTTTTTCATTATATGTTTGCTTAACCCAGGGTTCCGCTCGCTGCGCTCGCTCCACCCTGGGCTATTAATCTGCCACCTGCTTCGCAGGTTGCTTGGGAGCTTCATATAACTGTGTGTTGCCAAGATTTGTGACCAGCGCCCTCACGAACGTAAGCGTTCCAGTTTTCCTGCTACCATTATGCTGACGGCAATGATTGCCATCAGCACCACGCCGTAAGCAGCCGCGGCGCCCAAGTTGAAATCGCGCAGCTCCGATGCTATCGCGATCGAGATGGGCCGGTTACCGGGCACAAAAACCAACACTGAAGCAACATATTCGCCCAGCGAGATTACAAAAGCCAGCAAGGTGCCCGCCACCGCGCCCGGCCAAACCAGCGGCAACGTAATGCGAAAAAATCTTTGCAGCCAGCGCGCGCCCAAACTGCCGGCCGCTTCTTCGAGCGCGCTGTCGATCTGTTCCATGCTCGCTTGAACGGCCCGCACGACCAGTGGCATGAAGCGCAGAAAATAGACTACCGGCAAAATCCAAAACGTCCCTACGAGGATGAAAGAACCTGTTAACGCGGAAGGTTTGCCATACGCTTCAGCAAGCGAAACCGCTACCACCGTACCCGGCAAAGCCCAAGGCACGAGTATCAACCACGAAAGAATGCGGTGCCAGGCGCGTCGGCGTTTTTTTACTATTAGCGCAGCCACGCAGAAACTCCAGAGCAATGCGGCGACGGCAGCAATCGCCGACATGGATAAACTGTTAAGAAAGACTTCGCGGGTCGCATTATCGGAAAAGATTCGCATGTAATTGGCGAGCGTATACGACGACGGCAAAGTCTGCGTGGTCCAACTGCCTTCGCGCGCAAAGCTCACCAGCACGAGGGTCAACACTGGCAGGACGAGCAGTACAGAAAACAAAACTCCAAACGCAATAGCAACTGCGCGGGTGCGGCCAGTGGCTATTGTTCGGCGAGTTTTCGCTGCGCCTTTCAGGGCCGCGGCAGCGAACCGGCGCGTGCCCTCATATCGTTGAAAGAAGACCAAAGCGCTAAGCGAAATTACAGCCAAGACGACTGTTTCTGTTAAAGCAAGCGTCAAATCGCCTCGCTGTCGTGCAGTATAGATTTCCAGAGTGAGCACGCGAACGCCGCCGCCAAAAAGCAATGGCGCGCTAAACGAAGCCATCGAAGTCATAAAGGTGAGCAGCGCTGCCGCAACCAGCGAGGGCGTCAGTTGTGGCAGCACAATTCGCATCAATACCCGCGCTCGATTTGCGCCCAAACTTCTGCCCGCCTCGGCCAGTGCCGCATCGATGCGATTTAGGCCAGCCCCGGTTAGCACGTAGAAAAACGGATACATCGTGTAGGCATGGAAAAGCAGCAACGCCGGCCAGCCGCGCAGGGACCAGGGCGCGCTTTCCAAGTGGAAAAGCGACTGCGTAACCCGCGCTAGAATGCCGGATTCGCCGCAAAGAAAGATAAACGCGACCGTGCCAACGAGCGGCGGGAGGACCAGCGGTAGAGCGGCAAGCGTTGCAAACAGGCGACGCGCGGGAAAAGTGAAACGCTCGAAAAGAAATGCCAGCGGAATTCCAATGCCCGCGCAGAACACCACCGTCAACACCGAGATCGCAACGCTTGAGATTATTGCTTTAAGAACTATTCGTTGCGATAGAATCTCGCGATAGTTTTGCAGAGACCAGTTGCCATCGCGTTGTAAAGAAAGCAGGACAACGTGAAGGTTGGGATAGATAACGCCGTAGAGTAGGACGACGGCGGTGATTACGATCAGAAGAAGACGTGGGGAGAAGGTAGCGGCTATGCCGTCTGATGTGCGGTGGCGGCTGCCACCCCAGCGGGGCTGCCCCGCTGGGGACCCCGGGCTTTGCCCCACCGGCAATGGGCGCTCTTGACTCATAAGGGCTAGGCCCAACCGGGGCATAGCCCCAACATATTCAGTCTCCGCGATGGAAAGTCAGAGACTTTCCGCACATCAGGCGGCATAGCCGAAAGGCGTTTTGCAGTTTGGGCTGTCATCACTGATCAATTATTCATCTTTCAAAAGAGAAATATGATCCGCCGGCAATACGGCAACGCAACGAGCGCCTACGGAAAAACTATTTGGCTGGAGGACGAG
>JBDUCB010000295.1:0-16925 GCA_040003695.1 bacterium | reverse complement strand
ATTGCCGCAAATGTTTCGGCAGCGAGCAGGCTGCATTGCGGCGCTCTCCCTCGAATAACTCAAACAGAAAGAAGGAGACGCTTATGCACACAGTAAAAAAAGTTGCACCAGCCGCGTTGATACTGGCGGCAGTGTTTTTGCTGACAGCCTGCCCCAGCCAAACTACCATTTCCAAAATCAATGCCGATCCGGGGCGCTATCGGAATAAGGAAGTCGGGATCGTCGGCAACGTGACCGACAGCTATGGCGTGCTTGGCAATGGCGCTTACGAAATTGATGATGGCACCGGCCGCATTTGGGTAGCAACGAGGCGCGGCGTGCCTTCACGCGGTTCGCGCGTAGGAGTAAAGGGCAACGTCCATAACGGATTCAATTGGGGCGGCCGCAGCTTCGGAACAATTTTGGAAGAGACCGGCCGAACCTCCAAACAGAGATAACCACCAGCGCCCCCGCTCTGCAGCCGCATAGCGTATGGAAGAAAAAGCAGGCGCGAAAATTCTCGAGCGTCGCGACATCGTCGCCAGTTTGGATCGAGAGTTTGCGCGCCTTCATTCTCGTTCCCTGGCAATAATCGAAAGTACTCCCGCGCTGTTGCTCTACGATACCGGTGTTCCCTCCGTGCCCGTCTCATTAAATTCTGTAGGCGAGAATGTGTTGCGATCCGCCGCGGCAATTGAACAAACCTTCGGTGGCATAACGGCAAACCTTTGGGACGATCCTTTTGAATGGACCTTGCCTGAGCAGCTATCGACGCCAGCGATGGTGCTCGCCCATCTTGTCGAAGTTGAGAAGTTGAGAAGGCACGCCTTCGCCAGTTTCACAGACGATGCATGCTTGCTGAAAACCGTAGCGACTCCGGCCGACGGTTTAGTATCACTCGTCGAACTGTTGCTTAAGACTTTACTGCGCGCCGCTCATTATCAAAGCCTGGCGGTCGTTACGCTCAAAGCTCTTTCCGGTATCAGCCCGTCAGGGTTTATTATCTAGCGGCTGTTTTCAATTTCTTTTCGAGGTTACGAAATGTTCTGCCCCCAGTGTGGACAACAGCAAGTCTCTGAGACGGTGAGGTATTGCTCGCGATGCGGCTTCCTGCTTGAGGGAGTGAGCGTCATAGTAGCGTCAGGCGGCCAATTGCCGATGCGTTATGTCCAGCCGGCGAGTAGAGAACTTTCAGCGCGCAGCAAGGGTGTGCGTCAGGGTGCGCTGCTGATGCTCAGCACGCTTTTGGTAGTACCAGTCATCGCAATTTTGAGTGTTTACATAATCGGTGCTCCGCACATCTTCGTACCGATTGCGGCGCTGTTTTGTTTCGTCGGCGGATTGCTGCGAATGCTCTATGCATTGATGATGGAGGATACGACTGCGCCAATCGATACGCCGCAAATTTCTACTTATGCTCCGCCAATGGCGCCGCAACTCGAGAGTCAACGGTCAGCAGCGTCAGCACAAGCTTCGTTGAACGCAGCGCCGGCCTGGAGGCCGCAGCCGAATACCGGACAAATTTTGACGCCGCCAAGCGTTACTGAAAACACAACCCGGCTACTTAACAAGGAAGATCCGCAAGACCGCTAGGCTGTAACACAATGTATCGCCGGCCCTCAATCGATGATCGAAATATTTACCCATTCGTCAGTATTGTCTGAACAACTGCGCAAACGCATTAGGCGCGAAGGTCCAATCACGTTTTGCGAATGGATGCGAACCGCACTGTACGACAACGTCGAAGGCTACTACTGCAAACCTTACAATCAGATTTGGGGAAGAGAGGGTGACTATCGCACCAGTCCCGAACGCAGCTATTTGTTTGCCGCTACTTTTGCGCGTTATTTCGCTAGTCTCTATCAACAACTGGGAAGCCCGCCTGCGTTTACTATAGTTGAAATTGGCGGCGGAGCAGGACATTTTGCTCTCGGAGTTTTGCAAACCCTTCAAAGATACTTTCCACACAGCTTCGCGGCAACCCATTACATCTTTGATGAAATAGGCGATCCTGCCCGAACCTCCGCCCGCGAACGGTTGGCTTCTTTTGGTGAACGCGTTGTGTTTGGAAGCAGCGACGACGTCGAGATCGACCCCGGCATTGTCTTCACTAACGAATTGCTCGACGCGTTTCCCGTTCATCGAGTGACAATGGTCGATGGTGATCTTTGCGAATATTACGTAGCGCTCGGAGTCGGGGGGCAGTTTGACTGGATGATTGGTCCACCATCGACGTCGCAGTTAGCCGGTTATTTGAGACGGTATGACATTCATTTGCGCGAGGGTCAGATAGCCGAAATCAGTCTTGAAATTGAAAAGTGGGTGCGGAAAGCTGCGGGAAAACTCCCGCGTGGTTATGTCATAACCGTGGATTACGGCGCCGAGGCTACTGAGCTTTATTCGTCAGTCGCACGCGCACACGGCACACTGCGAAGTTTTCAGCAACATGTCTTCGTTGAGAAAGTGCTGGCTTTGCCGGGCGAACACGATCTCACCAGCACCGTAAACTGGACGGCAGTAAAAGCGGCGGGTGAAAGCGCGGGACTAAGACCTTTACAACTTGTCAGACTGGATAAGTTTTTGCTTGAGGCTGGCTTGCTTGATCAGTTGGCGCTCGAATCTCAGCGATCCGACGAAGCCGACAAACTTCGCTTGAGCACGACCGCACGCGAGATGATCCTGCCAAACGGAATGGCGGCAAGTTTTCAAGTGCTGCTTCAAGAAAAGCTTTCCGCTGGAAACATGCTCGGGGCCGGCGCATGAAGCAAAACTACGAGATCGTTGACGTTTGCCACACAATCCATGACGGCATGATCACTTACAAAGGGCTGCCGCCGCCGCTGATAAGCGATTACCTTACGCGTGAGCGGTCGCGCGAGCTTTACGCGCCCGGCACAGAATTCCACATCGGGAAGATCGAGATGATCGCAAATACCGGAACCTATATTGATAGCCCGTTTCATCGTTACTCGCAGGGGACTGATCTCGCCGGGTTGAGCCTTTATTCAATTGCTAATCTTGAAGGCATTGTCATTCGTTGCAACGCAGATGCAGCTCGCGCAATTGGAATATCAGCAATTTCAAGTTGCGAAGTAAAGGGCAAAGCCGTTTTATTTCACACCGGTTGGGATATGCGTTGGCGGACCGAAAGCTACAGTGACGGCACACACCCGTTTCTTACCGCGGAGGCAGCGGAATTTTTAGCTGCGAATGGAGCTGCGCTCGTCGGCATTGATTCCTATAACATTGACGACACGAGCACCGGCGAGCGTCCAGCCCATTCGGTCTTGTTAGCTAACGATATTCCAATCGTCGAACACCTATGCAGCCTCGGCGATCTCCCCGACAGCGGTTTTCGCTTTTTTGCTGTGCCGGTGAAGGTGAAAAAGTTTGGCACGTTTCCGGTGCGAGCTTTCGGCATTGTGCAAAAACGGGAAACAATTCTGAACTCGCGAATTTAATTTCGCAGGATAAATAACTCGGAGGTTTATATGGGCCTGAGCAAATCGTTACTACCGGAGTTTGATCATGAAATGGCCAACACTCGCAAGACACTCGAGCGCGTGCCGGATGAAAAATTCAACTGGAAGCCGCATGACAAATCGTTTCACATGGGAGGGCTGGCGACGCATCTTGCAAACTTGCCGAGCTGGGGAAGCCTGACATTAAGTGCAGACTCCTTCGACTTGGCGCCGGGAGGCGTACCGGTAAAGACGCCTGAGCTCAATTCTACCCCCGCCGTGCTTCAGAAATTCGATGAGAACGCCGCCGCCACGCGTGCCGCCATCGCAGGCGCCAGCGACGAAGAGTTATTTAAAAGTTGGACCTTGCAGTCAAATGGAAAGACGATTATGACGCTGCCGAAGATCGCAGTATTGCGCAGTTTTGTGATGAATCACATGATTCACCATCGGGCGCAACTGGGCGTGTACTTGCGGCTAAACGACATTCCCGTGCCGTCTATTTATGGTCCATCAGCGGACGAGTCGGGTTTCTAGAATAGGTAAGCGAAAAAGCGTGAAGCCGAACGGACATCAACTGTGGAAAGTTTTCCTTAATTAGAGATGAGCAACCTTGGACGTCAAATCTCTCACACCGTTGGCCAACGCATTTTGTAATCTTTCGCTGTCCGCCGCGCTAGTGATGCAAGGGGGGTTAGACAACTCCTGGTAGACACTCTTAAGGGAATCCAGCCAATAGCGGAGCGTGATCTGATTGGCGTTGTCGATTTCGTATGTCCAATCGCCAAGATCGTGGTTTGCGAGGAGATTTCCTTGGGAGTGATGCTTAAATTTCATACCCTCATCTTCACCAACACAAGAAAGCAAAAGTGCTGTTAGCTCAGCAAACTCTACTTGTGTTACTGCATACTTGCCACGGACAAATTCACCGAAATCTGATCGCTTATACTCCGGTCTCAACGAATCATTAAGGTGCGGTTCAATTTTCTTCATATATTTCTCTTTCGTGCTTTGTAGCAGCTCTGGCACTTATGATTCGAATAGAATCGCCCCTTTCAGTGTATGAAATAACTAGCAATCTCCTTCTGGCTGAAACGCCAAACGTAATCAAGCGACGTTCGCCAGCGGAATGAGCAGGGTCTGACGCAGTGCGTGAAAGCGGATCCAACAATGCAGTTGCAGCCTCTTCAAATGAAACGCGGTGCCTGCGGAGATTCAATCCTGCTTTCCGCGGATCCCACTCAAACCTCATCTCAGGATTATAAACGTCTGATTGGAATGCCGCCATCACTAGGCGGCAGCTCGCGGTCACTCATTAAGACAGCAGTCGGCTTCCGCGGCACGGTTGCCCGGCGGCAAGGATTTGTTCTAGAACAGCTGAAACTTGATGGTGAGATACTTCTTCGGGTTTTGCCGGAAGTCGTACATCAACTTCACGCTTTCGGAAGAAAGTTGATTGACATTTGAATAGAGCGCATCGTCGGTGAGCAATTTTCCGAACGTGCCTTCGCCTCTTTGCGCGCCGGCAACGACGTTGTCGATGCGTTCCGCGGTGGTATTGAAGCGAGCGATTGCAGCGCGCGCATCGTTGTAGATTTGTTCATCCTTAATCAACCGGCCCAGGGTGCCGTGACCGGCACTGATGTCCGCAATGATGTGGTTGATTTGATCCACCGATTGATCCAGACGATCGGCCGTGCGATTAATGCGATTGTAAAGCTCATCGCTGGTTAACAATTTACCGGCGCTGCCGCGGCCGGCGTGCAAATCAGCCGCAATTTGTCTTAACTGCAAAGCAATCTCGTTGGCGTTATTGTAGAGCGCGGGATCGTTCACAAATCTTCCAGCCGAACCTTCACCCGACCGTATCTGCCGCATCACGTCTTCAGTTTCGCGGACGGTTGCATTCAAATTGTTGTAAAGCGCTTCATCGCTAAACAAGCGTCCGACTGTGCCTTTGCCTTCTTGCACATCTTTCACAATCAAACTCATCTGATCGGAAAGCTTACTGAGGCGTTGCGCCAGATCGGTTCCGGAAGTAGCGAAATCATTAACTGTGTTTGAGCTGGCGGAAGGCAGAATGTCGTAGTCTCTAACGGGTTGGCCCAGCACCGTGCCTGGGCTGATATTAATCAACATCTCGTTGCCCAACAGGCTCGGCGATCCCTGTTGCGCAGTTGAATCCTGTCGTATTCGTTCGTTTGCGGGACGACCATCGATCCTGGAGTCAATAGTCATCAACGCCTCAACGCGCTTGGCGGTGGGCTCAGTCGATGGCGGCAGCAGCGTGATTTTATCGACCTTGCCGACGCGCACTCCGGCGAGGCGAACTTCAGATCCTTCACGCAATCCGTTTGCATCCGAGAACTGTGCCTTCAAGTGAAGTTTCTTCGTGAAAGGATTAATGTCACCTGATGCATTCAGGATGAGAAAGATCAGGATCACTATCGAAACCAATACAAAAATTCCGACGCGCAGTTGGTTTAGGCTTACTTGCTTCGTTGATCTTGGCATTGCAACTATAAGGATGAAGGAGGAAGGATGAAGTATGAAACAGAGAACACCGAGTGATCGTTCCCGTTCTTTTTATTAATACTTCATCCTTCCGCCTTCATCCTTCATCCTTTCTTTAGTGTCCACGAAGAAACTTCTGAATGTATGGATCTTCGGCTTTGCGCAAGCTCTCATCCGTACCGCTGAAAATTACATTGCCTTCCCGCATCATCATTACTTTGCTGTTTATCAGGCAAAGTCTCTCGCCTTCTACCTCGAACACGACCTGCCCCTCTTCGTTTACCACGGCATATTCAGAGCAGATGTAATCTAAATTGTTCATCTCGTGCGTCACAAATATTGACGAAACGTCTTCGAGATCGCGAAGTTTCATTGCCAGTTCACAGATGGTGCGCGCAGTCGGCGGGTCGAGACCTGCAGTAGGTTCGTCGAAGAGCACAATCTTTGGATCGCCAATCAATGCTCGGGCTATGCCTACGCGACGACGCATACCGCCCGAAAGCTCGGCAGGCATTTTATCGATCGCATCCTCAAGGTTTACGAACCGAAGCATGCGTCTCACTTCCGGCTCAACTTCTTCCTCGCGCAATCCCTGCTCATGCAGACGGTAAGCAACGTTGTCGTATACCGACAGCGAGTCAAACAGCGCGCCCTCCTGAAAGACCATGCCGATTTTCTTGCGCACGGTCATCATCTGTACTTCGTTATAGTCAGTGATGTCCTCGCCATCAACAAGCACGCGCCCCTCATCCGGCTTTAGCAAGCCGAGCACAAGCTTAATGATCGTCGATTTTCCCCCGCCAGATCCACCCAGGATGATCTTTGTCTCACCCTTCATTACTTTAAAACTGAGCCGATTCAAAACTACGCGATCGTCAAAGGCCAGCAGCACGCCTTTGAATTCTATGGCCGGAATGGCGCGATGGCTGTCGTCGACTTCCGCGAAAGTCGAGCCGGCAGCATTCTTGCTTACCTGTCCCTGCGGTGGCTGGCTGGAATGAATCTGATTCGGTGAAATCATTTGTTTGTTGCCACTTAGTTTTGCGGCATTCCCAATATGTATTGCAGCGCGCGCGCCAGAAAGAAGTCAGTGATAATGACAACGATCGACGCGCTAACCACAGCCTTCGTCGTAGCGCGTCCTACGCCAACCGTACCACCGTCGGTGCTAAGGCCTTTGTAACAAGCAATCGAGCTAATAATCAGAGCGAAGCAAATCGGCTTGATGACGCCACCAATAATATCACTGGAGCTGATACCATCTCGAACCGAAGTAACAAACTCATTTATCGACAGACCATAAAGCGTGGTAGCAGCAATGCCGCCGCCACCGATCCCAAATACGTCGGCCACCACCGTCAATAGCGGCAAAGTTATGACTAAGGCAAGCAGCCTGGGCGCGACCAGCTTCTTGATTGGATCAGTGCCCAGCGCGCGCATAGCATCGATCTGCTGCGACACGGTCATCGAGCCGAGTTCGGCTGCGATAGCCGAGCCTACTCGCCCGGTAACCATCAAAGCGCAAAGCACTGGCCCCAACTCGCGCACCAACGAGATTGCAACCAGACGCCCGGTTTGCGATTGAGCGCCATAGAACTGCAGGGTCGGGAATGTTTGCAGCGTCAAAACGCCGCCGGTAAAAAAACCTGTCAGCAGAATGATTGTGAGCGAGCCAACGCCGATCACATCCATCTGGGTGATTGCTTCCGAGATGTATCGGGGACGTTTGAAAAGACCAGCGATAGCGCGGGCGGCTATCAAGGTGGTCTCTTGCAGCTCGAAGAGAGAGCGCGTGGCTAAATTCATTTGGGCTGAAACGGTGCCGGGTGGTCGGAAACGCTGATTTGTTTCCGGGACTCGGCTGCCCACGCTATAACCAGAATTGGCTATCAGGGCCTGCTCGTCAAAAGCATCCGACGCTTGTTTGGCGATGGGCAGATTGAAACTAGCAGCTTATCATGCGCAATATTTGAGCAAAGCGTCAAGCGGATTATTTGACCTGTAAGGACTTTCACTAAAGGACGAAGTTTAGATTGATGTGAGGCGTGACACTGTTGCGCTATGGCCGCTGCCTGCGCTGAAGAGCGCGTCTTGGAAACAGCGGCCCGAGACCGTTTCGTTGATTCTGCCTTGATCGAGAACCCTCGATGTTTTGCCGGCGTGGCCGATCCGAACTATCCAGCAAGCGATTACGTCGGGCATCGCGAGCTTGTTGTCGCAGCGTTCGCAGAATTCCTAACTGCTCCAGCGTAAGGACGCGTCGAATCCTTACTTCCGTCAGAATTCTCATACGCATCTGGGCGGCCTGGCCTGCGGCCACATCGCGGATTCTTTGTTCCACCACAGTTTCATCAGGATTGTCAGCATCCAATGCAGTGTCCAGCGCCAGATTTGCTTGCCGAATTCGCTCATTCATGCTTGCCCGTTCGGCTTTCGTTTGTTCACGAATTGACCGGATCTTCTCCCGTTGTTCAGGAGTTAGGTTGAGTTGAAGAATAGGATCCACTGGCGCCTGCTGTTGCAAGCCTGGCGCGGGAGTTTGTTGCTGCTGCTGCCCCTGAGCGGTTGGCGCTCCCAAAAGGACTAATAATGCTGTGACCAGAACAAGTAAATGTGCGTCGTACTTCATGATTAACCTCATGACAAACGGAATGCCGGGAATACCCTACTGTTGATTAATCTGATCGTCGGCGGGATCGAGACCGCGTTCATTGCGGGACGATACCAACCTCAAATCCGCAGCGAGTTGTTCTCGCTCTGCTTTTGATAGCGGGCGACGCGCCCTTTGATTTCGTGAATTCACTGCGACTTCATTGTTTTCTACATTGAGGCTGCGGGATCGAACTCTCAGATTTTTATCTTTCGTTGCGACTGAGTCCTGGATAGGTGCCGGTGTCGGCTGTTCAGCGCTCTTCTGCCGCGCCAGTTCATTTTGCACACGCTGCTCAACCAAAGCATTGAACTGTTGTTGTGAGTAAGCCTGCGTGTTGGCGGCCTGAGTTGTGATCGCGGGAGCGGTTCGCAAATGGACCAGCGCTAATCCACTGAAAATGCAAAATAACACTGCGGCAAAACCGACCGCACCCTTCATCCATAAAGGAGAAAGATCAAAGAACGCACGAAACGCCGCGAGAGCTGATACCTTGCGCTGATTGATAAGACTGACTGTTGCAGGCACCGCAACAGCAGCGCGACCGAGCGACTCATCGCGCCAGGCGGCAACTGATTCGCGAATTGATCTGAACTCGCTCGTCTGGACCTGACACAAGCGACACGCCTGCAAATGATTCTCAAATGATTGCTTCTCGCTGTCGCTTAATTCCCCATAGAGAAAAGCAACCAGATCGTTTTCGCGTCCACAGTAAAGGGCATCAACTTCTCGCATCTTCTTCACTCCCACATTTTAAGTTAATTCGCTGTTATATTTCCGTAACCGCATCTGTAATTGTCTTAACGCCGTGTAGAGCCGGCTTTTGACAGTGCTCAGCGGTACGTCAAGCGCATCGGCAATCTCGCGAAACGTCAGCTCTTCAAATTCCTTCATGACCACGACCTGTCGCAAATCCAGCGGCAGGCTATTCACCGCGCGTCTGACGGCTGCAGTTCGCTCGCGGCCTTCAACAACGCCCGCCGGCGAATACGAAAGCGGCGCCGAAAAGCTCCCAGCATGTTTTTCTTCCTCTTCAAGCCCACTCTCTTTTCTGACCTTGGCTCGGCGCTGGCGCGTAATGCATTGATTAACAGCTATGCGATGGAGCCATGACGAGACTTTTGCCTCACCGCGAAACGCGCGCAGATTCCGAAACGCAGCGAGAAAGGTTTCCTGCGTCGCGTCGCGCGCATCTTCTTCACGGCCGAGCATGCCGAAGGCAAGCGCGAAAATCCGCCGCTCCCAGCGTTGCACAATCTCGCCGAACGCTTCTGCGTCACCCGTTAAAGCACGCTCTACGATCTGCTCGTCGCTCGTAGCTGCCTCCATGCGAAACGATTTCCGGAACCGAAGCCGATGCCCGCACGCCTGCGCCCATCAGTTTAGACGTAATATCTCGTGGATAAGTTGATAAACGTGAATTCAGCATCCCGACAATCGGGGCCGGTCCAAAGTCCAAGTTTACTGAATCTCGCCGAAAATCGGTCCGATTTTGGCGTTAGACACGTTTTGTTCAAGCTAAAACGCGTTGACACAGCCTCATTTACTCAACGATAATGAGTTGGCGGCTGATTGTTAACGCCGTCACAGACCAGCGTACCTACCGCACAACCTGTCGATCCCTCGAAAGTAAGCGCCACAGTTAATCGATACATGCTGCATCAGACCGGCCGAATTCGCCTGCTATACATCGTCCTCGGAGTGCTGCTTTTAGTTGGGCTGCTGCCGCTGGGCTTTGCCGGCATGTTGCTTTCCGACCGCAGCGCGGAAGAGTTGCGCTCGGTAGAAGGGCGTTATCAGGCGCAGCTGGTGCAGGACAAAGCACGACAAATTGAACTCTATGGCCAGCGTTATCGGGATGTGGTTACCGGCCTGGCAAGAGCTTTTGAAATTGCCGGTGGCATTAAGGCGCTCAACGATGCAGGGTATGACTCGAGACTGCAAAAAACGCTGGAAGAAGATCCGAACTTGATAGGCTTGGCCATCTGGCCCGTGAATGGCGAGGTGCATCGCGCTTTTCAACCTGATGTCATACAACATCAGGAGGTAGATCAGCGTGTCGGCGAAGTGTTGGCCAGAATGAATGGTCGCGGCGTGGTCGTTAGCCGGCCGCAGATCATCAGATCGGGTCAGGAGATGGCATTGACGGTTGCCGCGCCGGTAATGGGCGGTCCTAACGGTCAGGACTTAGTTGCCGCGGTCGTCGCTATAATCTCGTTCCAGGAAGTCTTCAACGCGGTACATCAACAAACATCAAAGAGCGAGCGCGAACTTTTGGACGCTGGCCTGCCGGTGGTTTTCGTTGTCGATCAAAACGGACGTGCAGTAGCGCACCCCGAGGCGGCCGTCGCCTTTGCTGAAAAACCAATGACGGATTTGAAAGTGGTCCAGGATTGGCAGCAAACAGGGGCGCAAGTGCAATCCGCACTGGAACCGTTTTCTTTAGTGCGCGACGGAAAAAAGATCGAGATGCTCGGATCGTATGCGACGGCAGAGTTGGACAAAAATTCGCGCTTGGGCGTCATTGCTATTCAGGATGAGTCAGCCGCACTGGCATCTGTCGGCGACATGAGACGCCAGACAATCCTCATCAGTTTCGTAGCCGGCATGCTTACCCTCTTGATCGGGTTCTTTTTTGCCAAGAAGTTGACGCAACCCGTCCAGGAGCTGGCAAGCGGCGCCCACCGCATCGCTTCGGGTGATTTTTCGCAGCGGATCAACGTTCGTAGCCGCACGGAGTTGGGTGATCTTGGCAATTCGTTCAATCTCATGACCGACCAGGTCGAACGATACATTAACGATCTACAGCGTTCGGCCGACGAAAACCGTGAATTGTTCCTGGGGACGGTGAAGAGTCTGGCAGCGGCGATCGATGGCAAAGATCCTTATACGCGCGGACACTCGGAGCGCGTGTCCCGAATGTCTCTCGCAATTGCTCAGCGCTTACAACTACCGGACGGTGAATGCGAAAAGATTCGCATCAGTGCGTTGCTTCATGACGTTGGCAAGATTGCCATCGACGACAAAATTCTGAAGAAGCCTGCTGCCCTCACCGACGACGAGTTTATGATAATGAAGCAGCACCCTCAGAAGGGCTACAAGATCATGTCGCAGATCGGAGCTATGAAAGAATTTTTACCTGGAATGTACATGCACCACGAGATGGTGAATGGCCAGGGCTATCCCCAGGGTTTGCATGGCGATGAGATTCCGGTGATGGCAAAGATTGTTGCTGTCGCTGACACCTTCGATGCGATGACGACGGACCGCCCGTACCAACGTGCTATGAAATTTGAGGATGCGGTGGCTCGCATTCAAAGCTTTGTTGGCACGCGTTACGACGCCGCTGTCGTGAATGCATTCGTCCAGGCTTGTGAAGAAGGCCAGATTCGACCAGGTACAGTAAAACTTAAGCGCGCAGTTCCGCCTCATAGTCCGGTCAAGCAGCCGCCGCTCGAAACGAATGTCGAGCGCGAGTCTGTTCCAGTTTTATAAACAACAATCTCTGGAAAAGTTAACAGACGCATTCCTCGTCGGCGCTGTTCGGCAAGGTGAAACTGTGTTGGCGTTAACGGCGATGGGCGTTTTTGTGGCTGCACCATCGTTGCCCGTATAATCTGCATTTCACTGCGAGCAGTTATTTTTAGGGGATGGTGTCTATGGGGCTTTTCTGGAAACGTAAAAGTGGCGAGCAGTTTGTCTCACTTAAATTGAACGAGCCCGCTGTAGCTGAGACAAGGCCTGGGGACCGCAATGATGAACCCCGAGCCAGTGTTCGCGCAGAACGATCTGTTGAATCTGCGGCGCCTACTGCTGTACTCGAGCCGCCCGCAACGGGCAGCGGCCCCACTCCGATTCCGTACGAACGGCCAGCAGAAAGACCCGCGGTCCCGATTCCGCGCTCGGAAGAAACCATAAGAAACATCGAGCCGAGCCAAGCCGAGATTTCTGAAAAGCCTGTGCCGTCGCGCTCGCCGTTCGCGACTTCAGTGCTGGGCCTTAATCTCTCGATGGAGGAACTGCAAGCACAGGAGGCGGCACTCGAACAAGAATTTTCGGCGCGGTTTAGACGGGCGGTTGCCGCTACTCGCGAATCCCTTTCGGATCGGCTTGACACTGTTTTCCAGGGACTGAAGCAGATCGATGAGAATCTGTTGGATGAACTGGAAGAAGCGCTCATCGCCGCCGATATCGGTGTGCCCACGACGCAACACATCCTCGAAACAGTGCGGCGTGGCGTAGCAAGAAAACAAATTAACGATCTCGATACGTTGAAGCAGGCAATAAAGGATGAGCTGCTAAAAATTCTGCGGCAGTCGGAACAGCGAGGCGTGGCTTCTGAAACCAGTGTGCCGGAAAATGTAACACCTTACGTAATGATGATTGTGGGCGTCAACGGTGTGGGCAAGACGACGACGATCGGCAAGTTGGCGCAACGAATCAAAGCCGAAGGCAACGATGTTCTTATCTGCGCCGCCGACACGTTCCGCGCCGCTGCGTCTGACCAACTGGCGATCTGGGCGGAGCGCACCGGAGTTCCCTTGATTCAACAAAAGCAGGGAACAGATCCTGCCGCAGTTTTGTTCGACTCGTTAAAGGCTTCAAAGGCACGCGGCTCGGATGTGCTGATCGTGGATACTGCCGGCCGGCTTCACAACAAATCAAATTTGATGGCCGAACTGGAAAAGATGAAGCGCGTAGCCGCGCGCGAAGTTGAAGGCGCGCCGCATGAAACATTGCTGGTCGTCGATGCCGTAACCGGTCAGAATGGACTTGAACAGGCGCGCCAGTTTCTAAAAGTCGCTGGTGTTACCGGCATCGTCCTGACCAAACTCGATGGCACGGCAAAGGGCGGCATTGCGGTCGCAATTGCCAATGAGCTTGGCTTGCCCATTCGTTATGCAGGCATTGGCGAGAAGGTTGACGATCTTGTGGTGTTTGATCCTGAATTGTATGTAAACGGTCTCTTTGAATAGAACCTTAGTGCAGCAAACAACAGCAACAGTTCAGAATGAAATCGGCGAATGGACCGAAGCCGATCATCGCTTCATGCGCCACGCACTTGCATTGGCGGCAAAGGGCAGTGGACAGGTCAGTCCTGGTCCATTGGTGGGCTGTGTGATTGTTTCTGCAGCCGGAGAAGTCGTTGGCGAAGGCTTCTATACTTACGAAAAACTCAAACATGCCGAAACTTATGCGCTTGAACACGCCGGTGAGCGCGCGCGTGGCGCGAGTGCTTACGTTTCCCTTGAACCTCATGCACATCAAGGGCGCACGCCGCCTTGCACCGACGCGCTAATCAATGCCCGCGTTCGGCGAGTGATATCTCCCATTGAAGATCCTAATCCCCAGGTCTCAGGCAAAGGTTTTGCTCATTTGCGTGCCGCAGACATGGATGTTTCGATTGGTTTACTGGCGCGCGAAGCTCGGCAGCTTAACGAAAAATATTTGCACTTCATGGCGACCGGGCGACCCTTTGTTCACTTGAAACTTGCCGCTTCGTTGGACGGTAAGATCGCAACTCGCGCCGGAGAATCGCGTTGGATCACTGGACCAGAATCGCGCGCGCGTGTTCACGAGTTGCGGCATGAATACGACGCAATCCTGATAGGCGCAGGCACAGCGCTCGCCGACAACCCTTTGTTAACCGATCGGTCGGGCAAATCGCGAAGAATGCCGCTTGCTCGTGTGCTGCTTGATGAGCACTTGAAAATTCCGGTCGATGCCCAATTGGTGGCAACTGCAGGTGAAGCGCCGTTGCTAATATTTGCCGGACAACAAGCAGAGAAGGGCAAAGTGGAATCATTGAGATCTTTGGCCGCCGAAGTCATATCTGACAAAGACAATGGCCGAGATCTTTTGTCCGTGCTCACCGAGCTTGGCAGACGTTCGATCCAGAGCGTGCTGGTCGAGGGTGGCGCGAGCGTTGCTGCCAAATTGCTGGAAGGCGGCTTGGTCAACAAGATGTCATTCTTTTTCGCTCCCGTTATCATCGGTGGTCGCGAACCTCCCTCAGCAATTGGCGGCCAGGGCGTCGAGCGATTGGCTGACGCGCTGAGACTACGCGACGTTGAAATCACGCGGCGTGGTGAAGACATTGAAGTGACAGGCTATCCGGAACTGTAGTGTGACGGATGAGGGATTACGCGACATGAAACGGAACGATTCTTCGCGCGCCCATCCGGACTTGCCGCATCCTCAAAAACGCTTTGGCCAGAATTTTCTCACCGACAAATCCACCGTCAAACGAATAATCGAAGCGCTTAATCCACGACCTGACGAAACAATCGTCGAAATCGGGCCGGGAAGAGGAGCACTCACCGCGCCACTAATCGAACAGGCCGTCAAGTTAATTGCAATTGAATTTGATCGAAACTTGATCCCCTGCCTGGTTGACGCGTTTGGAGGGAATAACAATTTCAAGCTTGTCGAGAGCGACGCTTTGATCACGGACATCTGCGCTGAAATTCATCCCGCCGCAGCGGCGCGAGTTGTCGCTAATCTTCCTTACAACATCGCAACTGCTGTCTTACAACGACTGATAGAACAACGCTCCTGTCTGACGGAGTTGGTATTGATGCTGCAACGCGAGGTAGTCGAACGCATTACCGCGCCACCCGGTTCTGCCGAGCGCGGTTACCTTTCAGTTTTTGTCGACGCGTATTGCGAGACTGAAAAACTCTTTGATGTTGCGCCGCATTCGTTTCGGCCAGCACCAAAGGTTTGGAGCAGTGTCGCCAGAATCAGGTTTCGGCCCGAGCTTGCTTTTGAGGGTGATGAAGAAAATCTCTTGTGGCAGGTTGTCAGCACCGGCTTTGCACAGCGGCGCAAGACGATTCTGAATAACTTGCGAAGCGCGCCATCGCCTTTACAGGAAAAATTGAAAGCTCACGGTGGCGCCAGCATTGTTTTGTGTCGCGCAGAAGTTGAGCTGCAACGCCGTGCTGAAACCCTGGCGCTCGACGAGTGGGCAAGCATCGTTCGCGCGCTGCAGTAGTTAAGCCTGCCACTTGATCTGGCGACCTGAAGGTTTGTCTTATTACTCGCCACCGCGCGTTATCTCCGACGATCGTGGCGAATAGTTAACCCGCCGCAGCTCGTGCATCCGACCGTCGCCAATCGCCGCTTCTACAATCTCGTAACCCATCAAAGCAAACACACGGCCGTGCACAATGGGCTGAAACTAGCGAACGCCTTCAGCGTAAAATGATTGCAAAAAGATGATCCGGTAAAAGTTTTTGTGCAAAGCCTCGGCCTTGGCTTGGCTGCTGAAGCGAATCAGCTTATCGGATTGTGAGACGCGCTTTATTGCTGGTCTTTCCGTGGAGGGTGATGCTGACAAGAACATCCGCATTGGTGGGAAGATTGTCAGGCAGCTTCACTACAATCTCCGTGAACGAGTTTAAGCCGGGAACTTTTCCCACGAACTCGAGCGGCAGAGGGTAAATAAGGTGCAATGCATCTTCAGCCTGCGCTGTTACCGCTGAACTGGGTTCGCCAGGCATCAAGTCAGCATTCGTCGCGAAAAGCATCACGCGCGTTCGTTGGTCCGAACTGAAATTCAGCAAGTTAATAATCGAAAAAGGATCGCGCACCATGGTTACCGAATCAAAGGCGATGGCCCGATCGGTATTTGGTTCCGTTATGAGCGACGGTATAAGGCTGGTGACGGTGAGCATGGCTTCATTACTGGTCACACTTCCAAACCCATTTGTCACCACGCAGCGAAACCGAGCGCCGTTGTCGGCTAGAGTCGTGGTTGAAATCGTGTAACCGCTCGCAGTTGCACCTGCGACATCGACACTGTTTCGCTGCCACTGGTACGAGAGCAGCGCGGTGCCGTTTGCACTCACATTGAACGTCGCAGGCTGGCCCTCGGTCACAGTTTGATCTGCAGGCTGCATCGTGATTGTTGGCGGCGCCTGGTTAGCAGGGAATTGAACTCTAAATACTCCGGAGCCAATTGAAAGATAGTAGAGGCTGCCATCCACAGCGACTTTTAGGTCCACTGGCTGATTGATACCACTGGCGAACGCCGCCGCGGAATTGTTTGCAGGGTCCAAGACGCGTATCCATCCGCTGCAGAGATCTGCAAAGAAATACTTACCCACATAGCTACTCGGAAATTGAATCGTAGGCGGATTGTAGAAGCTCCACCAGCGATGGCACAGCCAGTGGTACTGCTGTTTCCGTGTCCATAAACGAAGAGTGGGGATCGGAACCGTGGATCGGAGGTTACGCCTTCGGTATCCGGCCAGCCATAATTAGAACCCGCTATGCCGTCGTCGATCTCCTCCCAGCTACTTTGTCCGACATCATTA
>JBDUCB010000422.1:0-16938 GCA_040003695.1 bacterium | reverse complement strand
TATCTTGTGCAAGTTGGTGAAAGGTTCGATTTGTGCTGCCGGGTCTGCTGGCGGTAAATCGCCCGTCAAGCAACGAAGTCATCTGAGCGTAACTAAGAGCTCTACCGTTTAGGATGTAAGGAGGCGGTGCTCCAACCGACTCGAAGTAGGGCCTGCTCGGCGTCAACTCATGCACGCTCGGAAAGAACTCGCTGAGCGACTTAAACGATGCACTTGTGAGAAGATCCAACTTCGAATCCCAAAAATCTCCGGCCACCAATACACGTGTTGCTTTTGGGGCACCAAGCCAAGGGGCTGCTATCGTGATCAACTTGCCCACATGATGATCGCTTGGATACTGCAGCAGATAACTGCGCGCCAGAAGGCCGCCCATAGAGTGTGTAACAATATCAATTTTCTGATTGGGGTCGGGATAGAAGCGTTGTACGCAGCCAACATAGTCCTTGAGGCGGGCAGCGTTTTCCGTATTGCTCAGTCGCCAGTCATACGGGAAAACGAAGAGATAGGGATTATTATTTTTTTGCGCCTCGTAATCGCAGCCGGTACTAGTCAACCGGTTGGGATCACCATTTAGGACATACGGTGTATAACCTTGGTTAGTGAGTGTGAACAAAAATGATTCGTAGATGTCTTTATTACCGAGAAGTAAAGGCGTCCGGCGAATCGCATCTGTCGCCTTGATATTCACTCCCGCTATTTCGCTTCTGCGGTCCAAGAGGTACGGATCGAAAAGAAGGAACTCGCCGGTTTTGAGAAAATGTCCCAGAGACGGCCAGAGGGGATTTGCGTTGTAAGACAGCGGTGGAAAGTTATCCAACTGACTTCCTAAAATTCCTGGAATAAAGATCAATGGTCTCTGCATAGGCATCGTTACGGCGATGGTCGCGGTGTTACTGTTTGCCTGGCCGCAAGCATTGCTCAGGCGTATCCAGTAGCTGGTCGTGATTGTTAACGCTGGCGTTGTGTAGCTTGCAGAAGTAGCGCCAGCTATGGGACTGGAGGTATTGCCGCTAGACCCCTGATACCACTGATATGTTAATGGACTTGTCCCGCTCGCCACTACATTCAGAGTGGCTGTCTGACCACTGGTGATACTTTGGTTGCTTGGCTGGGTGGTTACAGAAGGCGCGATGCAAAGAGCCGGAACTGTGATCTGTCGCTGAATGGTCTTACTCTCCGCATTGGAGGCTGTGGCATCTACCGAATAGGTTAACGTTGTCTGAGTGGATTGCGGTGAGGCCAAGACACTCCACGAAACCTGCCGCTCTTTGCCTACTTCCAGATCGCCAAGGGCTTGCGTCGCAGAGCCAGCAGCCAGCGAAAGACCGGTCGGGAGATTCAGCGTGAGGCGCACGTTTGTCGCAGTAGCTGTGCCATTGTTCAGGACAGTCGCGACAACATCGAACGGATTAGGTGAATACTGGCCACTGATGATCGACAGTGTTGCGGGGCCCGTTACACCGAGGGCGAGTGGCGGTAACAAATTAACCTGTAGCTCTGCTAGGCCATAAAAGGTTGTATAAGTGCGCGAGCTGGCTGGGGCGAGGGCCGTCGGATTCCAGTAAAGTGCGTAGGCGCTGTCATCTGCAAAGTTAAGGCCTGGCGTAATCGTGTAATCGTAAGCCGTGTTCGATATGTCTGGCCAATGGGCCAACAGTAAACGGTCTGGCGCGGTCGCTCCGCCGCTCTTTAGTGTACTCCCTGCCACATGGGCGTTGTCGGTCACATCATAGAAAACCTGAAGTGTATCGGGAACCGAAGAGCCGGCGAACTCTGTCTCAGTATTTATGATACCCACTCCTGGAATGCGAAAGGGAGCGCCATCGTTGTAGTTTATTTCTGTGTCGATCATCACTCTCAAACCAGCGTTGTGTGATACCGGTCCAGTGTTCCGGAGTGTGTAGGAGATTTTCGCAACATCGTTTTGACCGGTTTGCGGATTAAGAACGATTTCAATCGTCTGTGTAACCTCGATGTCGCCAATCTGCCACTTGCTGCGATTCGTGGTGGCGTTAATATTCGTTGGCGCTTCAATCTGAGTACCGCTTAATCCATAGATGCTGTCGATGCCGTCTACTCTCAAGGTTGAAAATGAAGACCAAGGCTCGTATGGCCAACGGAACATAAGGTCCCAGCTGTCAGGTCCTGCCCCACCATTTGTGTCAGGCAGACCGCCCATGTTGAAACGGCCATCACTCCCAACCTGAACTGCCAATCTAGAGCTAGAGATGGGGCTGTTGAGACTCCAACTTAAGAGTATGCTTCCAGTGGCACCGCCGAAGCCGTCGACGGCAATGTTGTACACAACGCCGGCTTGCGCGCTAAAAGATACGGCGCTCTGGAGAGTGTTCCTGAAGTCGTCGTTGGCCGCGATGAGCGTAAGATTGCTCGGGCCAGATCCTGTATAAACAGCTAACAGCGTGTCGAAGCTGCTGCCGTCGGTGGTTGCAAAAGTTGCAGTACCACTGATCGGCGCTTGCCAGCGATACCACACCGACGCACCACCTGCATTGCCGGCGTGGTTAGGTTCTCCAAGCTCTTTACTCGCGCCTACGTTGGTCCCAAGAAGAAGACCTGAAGATTGAGCTATTAGCTCAGCGTTTGCAAAGTTATCGTTTGCCGGCGGTGAAGTACCGATGATCGTTGCTCGGCCCGGTTCGGGTATTGTCAGGTAAATTCCAAGGCATGTACCGATGGAGTCTGTAACGACCCATGGCATCGTCAAATAAGTACCTTGCACGTACGATTGCCCCTGGCTGAGAGTGCTGTAAAGTACTCTCTGACCGCTATAGTTTAGCCAGTAGATTCTGATTAAGCCCGCAGTGTTGTTGATGAATTGGATCGACGACAGTGTAGACGACTCAATGGAACGAAGAGATGACTCCTGGCCGCAGCTTGTTAACGGCAGCTCCACTCGCGTCGTTACGTAAGCGAACGCCCGATAGTTAACGCCATCTGTCGTCGTTATGTAACCTCCTTCGAAGTCGCCTCGAGGATAACCAGAGGCGACGTATTCGTCCGAAATGGGAAAACCAAGCCAACTTGCCGTGCCGCCCATTGTCATGAAGACGTGGTCAATGGCGCCATGCGTCTCGAACGCCTGCGGTGTACCAGCTCTCCAGTGAATGTGCCCACCTTCAAAATCGCTGACTCGACCAGTCCTACCGCTCCAACCCGATGGCTGAGCATCACGTTCATCGCTGAGCGGTAGACCAAGCGGGCAACCCGCAAACCCTTTCTGCAACCATTTTGCGTAGATTGCTCCATGCACCTCGTAAACGGACCCAGCCCTCGCTCCGCTCAGATGATATTCAAGCGCTCCGCCTTCAAAGACTTGATATTTGAGGTTAGTGCCGAAGCAGGAAGTCGATTGAGATGAGAGGACATCGACCGGATAACCAACCGGGTTGCTGCTATTGAAACCGAGAGAGGCCCATTTGTTGTAAAGCGGGTTTAATACAGCATAGGCTTGGCCCGCACGACTGCCATTGCTGAGATATTCTATGGCTCCATTTGTGAATGTCTGAAAGTGCCCAACGGTCCCCGCAAATGAGGTGAAGCCGTCGAACCGCACGGCGGCAGTAGGACAACCAAGGGCTCCCTGACCGACATAAGCATTCTGAAAAGCAAGCAACTCGGAGTCAGTGGTGCCTTGCCCAACATTTATGGAGCAACCTGCAACTGAGATAAATTTGATCGCATCAAAGCCTAGGAATAGACCACTACTCCCCCCATCAGTGTCCGCCAGCTCTACACTTTGAACACCCGTACCTAAGGACCAATTACCATCAGTTCGGCTTGGGTTAGAAAGTTTTACCCAGACGCCGTTATTGGCAGCTTGATTGACTGCTGTAGAGTAAACCCCATTCACTTTGTATCTAGCACTGTTTGCCGTAGCAGTGTTATTGTTTGGAACATAAGCTTGGATTTCGTAGGTTCCGGCATTCAAGACGTTGACACTCCATTGGCCGGCATTTTCCGATAAACCGGTCCGAGTTGTGGTATAGTGCATCCAATTGTTGTAGGCTCCCGTACTTGATGTTCCCCACGCTCGCTCGTTGCTGTTCCAACTTACCGTAGCACCAGGCCCACTGGCCAAAAAGTTGTAAGTATTACTAAAATTAAAGTCATCAACTATCGTTTCGCCCGTTCCAACGTTTTTCGGGGTTGGGATTGGAGGTGATGAACCGTTGTAGATGTAGCCTGCAAGATAAGTACGCAGCCAAGTTATATCGTAGGTATGAGTGCGGGTACACGTGGTGTCGCAATTTTGCTCTACTAGCATGACCGAACCGTCGCTGTTGATGGAAGAAACAGTTCCGACATGCCCGACTCCCCCATAAGAGGCAATGGCCACTAGCACAGCCCCAACGACAGGAATATTACCGCCCTGGGCGTTGCTGGTATATTGTCTAGCAAGGCTCATCCATCGGTATGCGTCACGACCCGTACCAGCTCCTCCAAACACAAAATTGTTACTCCCTGACCTTCTCTCTTCGGACTTCCAAGTACAATTTCCGGTTCCGGCCGAACAACATGGATATGTATTTGTTGATGGATCAGTTTCCCCGCAGCAAATTTGGACTTGCGGAACATCTGGGGAATTGGAGAGTAAGTCCTGAACACTGGAGGCTAACTCCGTGGAACCGGACCCCAACCCGACGACAAGGCTTACAATGACGGCTTCTATTTTCCCAAGGCCTGGTCCAGGAGCCGGAAAACCGATGTAATATAGATACTCGTTGCCCTGGATCGCCACGGAGATTCCGGAGTAGTCCTGTGTTCGCGGTGTACGCCACATGTACGCTTCTTGCCCACTTACGATGGCTTTGCTTGAATCAAAGTTTAACCAACCATTGTCGATATCTCTTGATTGTTTTTCCCGTAGCCAATCCTTAAGGCCTTCCGGTTTTTGAAAAACGTTAATCGTGACATCCTCGCCATCCGACCCCTTGAGCCTTACTTTATATTTCACTGCATCGGGCCATGGAATATCCTGAGTGGCGTCCCATTCCTCAAGTTTCCAGTCAACTGGATACTGGAACGCGAGTTGGAGCTTATCATTCCGATAACTCTGTTGCTGCCCGATATCTGATTTTTCCCAGCTGTCAGATCCCTTAACCGATCGATAGATGTTGTAGCCTTGAATTGTCGTTCTGAAATCGGAGTCCCAGTTAGCCTGACCACTATCCCAAGCCGCAAGGTTGAATGGTCCCTGAGCCGTCTTGGCCGAAGTGGGCCATTCATAAACCAGGGCAAAACACAACAGAACGCCACACAATAACGCGATGAGTTTTTGATTCAGGTTCATACCGCTCTCCTGCTGGTTGCCCCACCGTATTCAGACTTGATGTTCTCTTGTTCGAAATCGGGCGTAAGCGATTTCTCCAATGGGCCGTTGTTTCTGTATCCCGCAGCAACAACCTTTTCCGTCTGCTTGTATCGCTACCGCATAGGCACCATCGTGACCGAAAAGTACCCCAACCGACGTTATGACCTTCCCGCCTACACCGAACGACGTGTCGAGCGACCCGTCCATGTTGTATCTCAACTGCCAAGTCGCTGTCTGACCCGTTATAGCTATATCCGGCAACGACAATCTTGCCATCCGCTTGTACGGCTACCGCATAGGTCTAATCATCAAACCTCCAACGGCAGTTGTAACCCCCGTGCCATTGAACGTCGTGTCAAGATCGCCCGGCGCAGCAAATGCTCTGAGGAAAAAGACGGTAGAGACCGCAAACAAGATCCCAACTAGCCAAGCTGCGGTGTGCGAGCAAGGAAAAACGGCGAGTAGACGTTCTTATCCAGCGTGAAAAGGAACCACGAAAAGTATTCCTTAAGAAGCTTCCCTTTTGCCAAGGAATCCAGCAAGACTCTCACTTATCGATCCCAAAATCGTACATTCTCCCAGTGGTGCTTACGCCAGCTCCTGAGGATTGCAGCCCCGTAGTCGGATAAAAGGCGTATTCTCCCGGTTCTAAATCACTGTCGAACCGTATCAGGTATTTTCCAGAAGCGAGTTTCGAGCTGGAGAACTTCATGACTCGTTTTTCTTCGAAGCCGCCTGAGGCACCACCTAATATGGAAAAGGAACCCACGAGGATCTCTCTGGAGTTACCCTTCTTCTCAAGCCTTATAACGACGTAATCCCCAGGAGAGCCACCCTCAGGAGCACGTAACAAGAACGTTGCTTTTTGGCTCTTTGATCTCACTGAAGCCCTAGGACCGCGAACCACCGCTTTCTGCTTGGTCTTATACACACCCATAGTTGTTGCAGTTCCTATCATGCTAAACAGGCTTACCTTTTGCTTGCTGAAACCCGTAACCTGCAGTTGCATCGGGGTCCCGCCTTCTATGAGATAGAAGCCAACTTCTTCTGTTTTAGGGTCCGAGGCCAACGCTAACTCGTCCGGCGAAGGCATTAACGTAGTTGGATCTTTGCTGACAGCGGATTTACTGCCACCTGCGCCTGCCGGTGTCGGCAGGGCTGAATCGCTCGCGCGATTCGAAACTGCCTGGGATGACGCTTGGGGTTTCCCATTTTCTGCTGTTGTGCTCGGGGCGAGGGGCTTTGAAGGGTCCATCATGAACTGAATCAGGCGGGAGCTGGCTCCGCCCAGCTTAAGCGCAATTAGACCCTCGGTTGAGGTGTCAAAGTTGTGTTTAGTTTTCTGAATCTTCGAGATGATTAGATCCTCCTCGAGACCAGCTTTCAGGAGTTGAATGATTGAGTCATTAGTCAGTATCTCTTCTTTTGCCGATTGAGCTGGAAGACGTGTTTGAGGATGGCGAGTGTAACTGTGGAGACCCTGCACCGTGACTAGTAGGGTCATTGTCAGCGCCAGGGGTAGAAAAGCAAATAACATACCACCTCCTATGGGTGCTGCCGCATCAGTGCCTAGGAAAGTCGGATGGAAAACCTATGCGAGGTAATGGTGATTGGCCGCTACGAAACGTCAATTGCCATGAGAACGGTCGGAATATATTCCCATTCAAAGAAACTGTCAACGTTACCGTAGCAAGGTTCTTGGTCCAAAGCTGACGCGATCTGCGCGGATTGAAATACGCAGGAAAACGTGAGCTACTTCTCTATTTTTTTGATCAAGCGCAGGGCGTGGTTGCGGGCAATCAACGGCAGGTGCTCGTCGGTCGTCATGTCTTTGAGCAACGGCACAAGCTGGTGCGGATCAGAGAGTGCGTTGCGATCGAGCATGTTCTCGAGCTGGTCCATCAGCTTGGGTGAGTTGAGTGGCTGATTCTCGCGCGCAATCGATAGATCAAATATTAATATCGCCTGATCGGCGGCGCGGCGGTATTCGTTGACCAGCGAAGCAGCGTCTTTGTTGTTGGTCCAATTGAATTCTGCGGTGCGTTTGCGCGAATTTTGCTCCATTCGCAAACGCATCGTGCCGAGATGCGGAAACTGACGGTTTGATTGATAGCTCTCAGCGGAATCAAGAAAGCGCAGCGATTGCCACAAACTTAATACGCGCTGCGTGGCGGCTGCCGACAGTTCCAGCGGTTCCTTGAAGGATGTCTCCTCATTAATACGTTCAAAAGTGATCCAGCCACGGCCACTTTCGTCGTGTTCGATGACGATGCGGCGGATGTAGAACTGGGGCTGGCTAAACTCGTATGAAAACTGAGCGGGCTTCGCTTCTTCATGCTTTTTAGGCGTTGCGACTGAAGAAAGAGAAGGCTGAGTTGGTCGCGTATTCTGCTTGGTGCCGGACGACTGTTGCGCAACAGCAAAAACCGCCGCGCTCAAAATCAGAAACGCAGCGGGGAGCAGCTTCAACAAGGTGAATGTCTTTATTGCCACTAAACACAAATCAAAAGCGGACAGCGCCCGCGAACAAACTGAAATTATTATTCTATGCGAAAGGGTTGCGAAAAGGAATTAGCCGCAGATTTTCGCGGATAAACGCGGATCAGAATGGAATTCAGAATCGTTATAAAATCGGTCGGGAACTAAAACAGTAAGGTGTGCCTTTTCATATCCGCGTGTATCCGCGTTCATCTGCGGCTGATTTGTCCGTGCGTCTTACTCAAAACGGACGGAGACTAGTTTCGAGACGCCGACTTCTTCCATCGTCACGCCATAGAGAGCCTTCGCCATTTCCATCGTGCGCTTGTTGTGAGTGATAACAATAAACTGCGTGCTCGCTGACATCTGCGCGACCTTATTTGTAAATCGGCCAACATTGGCTTCATCAAGCGGCGCATCGACTTCATCGAGCAAACAGAAGGGCGATGGACGGTAGTGGAAAATGCCCAGCACCAGCGCTAACGCGGCCATCGCTTTTTCGCCCCCCGAGAGCAGCAACACATTTTGTAAACGCTTGCCGGGAGGTTGCGCGATGACATCGATGCCCGACTCCAACACGTCATCAGCTTCAATCAAACTCATCTCACCCTTACCGCCGCCGAAGAGCTCCTGGAAGAGCTCGCTAAAGTTTTTATTAATCTGTTCGAATGCATGGCGGAACCGCTCGCGGGAACGTCGCTTAATCTCGCGCAGGGCTTCTTCGGTTGACGCCACGCTGTCCACTATGTCCTGCCGCTGCGTGGTGAGGAATAAAAGGCGCGCCTCATTTTCAGCCAACTCGTCAAGCGCCATCATGTTGACGCCGCCGAATGCTTCGATGCGTGACCGCAATTCTTCCACCCGCGCGTGCGCAAGCTCGAGATCAAAATCGTCCTCGAGCTGTTGTTGCTGTGCGAGTTCTTCAAGCGATTGATTCAATTCCGCAGCACAGTTTTCCCGAACAAAAGTCAGCCGCGCCTGGGCTTCGGCACGCTGCACGTCGATCGCCGCTCGCGAATCACGTATCTCGGCGGCGTGACGGTTCAGATCAGAAAGTTTGGCCGCCAGCGCGTCGGCACGCTGCCGCGCACTCTCAAGTAAACCGGCCAACGCCGCTATCTCCTGCTCTTCGCGCGCGCGCTCTTCGGCAACGTTGTTGGCCTGGAACTCCAAATCCGCGATCGAAGCACGCAGTCCATTGATGCGCTCGGTGATTTCAACTGATTCCAACCGATGGCCTTCAATGCGTCCGGCAACTTCAGCGTATTCCGCTTCAATGCGCCGCAGTTCCGCGGCGGTGCTGCGCCTTCGTTCCGCTGCTGCCGCGGCGGTGGCTCGTTGTTCGGCCAGCGCCTCGCTTTCAATCTCTGCTGAGCGGCGTGCTTCGGTCAAAATCGCGGTTGCTGCGACGACGGCTTGGCCAGCGGCCACGCGGGCAGACTCAGCTTCCTGGGCCTCAGCGAGAGCGGTGGTCCGTCGCTTGTCGAGTTCAACCCGCTCCTGCTCAACTCGGGCGCTGTCGTCGGAAACTACGCGCAGGTGACGTTCGGCACGCTCAATCTCATGCGCCAGGCCCGTTGCCTTAACGTCGCGAGCCATTGCTTCACGCTCTTCGCGGCCAATCGCTTCATTCAAAAGCACGACCGCATCTTCGAGTCCGACCAGGCGCAAGCGCGCCTGTTTGGCGGCTCCCTCTGCTAACTTCGCTTCATCTGCCAGGACTTGTGCGCGTGCTTCGAGTTCGCGCAACTCGCGTTTGAAGGTGAGCAGTCCGGCGCCTTCTTCGAGAGCGCGCGCGTCACCGGCGCCGATAAACTGTCCACTTGCTACCCAGTCACCATTCAGCGTCACAAACATCTCGCCCGTAGCAAGCGACCGCGCCATTGCATCGTCGAGGTTGCTCGCCAGTCGCGCGTTCAACTTTTCAGGAAGGGTGCGCTGAAGCACTGCCAAAAGCTCGCGTGGCGCGCCTAATAGATCGGCAATGCGCAAATTGTCCGTAATCGGCTCCGTCGCAATTGAAATGGAAAGCGCCGGCCGTTCTTCAACCTGACAGGCGAGCGAGTTACTTTCTTCACTGCCACCATGAAGCCCGGCAACCAGAAAACTGGCGCGACCACCATTGTTTTCCCGCAACCACTGCGCAGCACGCGCGGCATCATCCGGAGTGGGAACGACAACTGATTGCAGTGATGAACCAAAAACACCTTCAACGGCACGCTCCCATTTAGCGTCCACGTTCAGCGCGTCCGCGAGGGTGCCAATAAAATGAAATTCGCGAGACGCCTGGTCATTTGCAAACATCAACTGCACAGCGGACGAGTAGTAGGCGCGGCGATCATCAAGTTCCTTGAGACTCTCGAGCCGATGGCTGCTGCGCGAATGTTCATCACGCACTCGAGTCAATTCGGCTTCGGTATCGCTGACGGATTCGTGTCCCTGGACCACCGCATCGACCGCGCGCTCGCGCTCCGCATTGAGCCCAGCAATGTACTCGCGGGCCGCGTTGATCTCTACGCTGAACGCAGCGGCCGCCGCACGGTGCTCGGCGTGTTGGGTCGCGGCACGTTCACCTTCATGGGCCAAACCCTGTGCCTGCACCGCCAGCCGCTCGAGCGTGCCTTCAAGCTGCCGCGCAATCTCGCGCAGACGTTCAGCAACAGCGGTATGTTGCAGCAAGTCTGCACGTGCACCCTCAATCTCCGCCTCGGCGGCGGCAGCCAGCGCCAGCTTTGCGGCGTACGATTCCTCTGCGACGCTTAAACTAGCGGCACTTTGATCTGCTTCACCTCGCAGCCTTACATCATCTTCCTGCAAGCGCTTGCATTCGGATTCGATCAGGATCAGGCGTTCCGAGAGCGCGGAAATTTCTGCGGCAACCTGCGCATTTCGTTTCTCGAGCGAAATCACCTGCTCTTCCTGGTAAGCGCGCTCGCGTGTTTGGCGGTCGCGCCGCAATACGGCTTCCGCAGCCGCAGCTCGCGCACCAGCCAAATCGTCTTCCGTTTTCCTGGCTTCCTGAGTCGCCGTGCGCGCGCCTTCTTCCTGTCTGGCGAGATCTTCGGCGACGCTGCGTTCCAAAGCGTTCGCTTCTTCCAACTTCGCCACTGTGTCTTCGAGCAAAGCCGTCAGCTTGCGCTCTTCAGCCACGAACACGTGTTTCAACAGCTCGCGCAATTCTTCGCGAAAGACACGGTAACGACGCGCTTTCGCCGCCTGGCGCCGCAAACTATTAACCTGTCGATCGATTTCAGAAATTATGTCGGAGATGCGAGAAAGGTTTCCGCGCGCAGATTCGAGTCGAGCTTCCGCGGCACGCTGGCGAACGCGAAACTTGGTGATGCCGGCCGCTTCCTCGATGATCGTGCGGCGGTCCATTGGCTTGGCGGAAAGTATCTGACCGATCCGTCCCTGCTCGATGATCGCGTAATGGCCGCCCGCGAGCCCGGTTCCTGAAAAAAGATCCTGAATGTCGCGGAGACGGCAGAGCTTGTCGTTGAGCAGATATTCGCTCTCACCAGAGCGATAGAGTCGCCGAGTAACAGAGACGGCTTCGCCGGGTGCAAACTCGAGTGCTAAATTTCTGCGCCGCCAATGTCGTTTGTGGTGGGTCTTGTGCGCGGCTGTTGAGTCAGTGAGGATTGCTGGTGCGGCGCCATCAGTCGTCGCCAGTGCCTCATTGGGTATTCCCGCTAACAAGGCTGCGGGCTCCTGAATCTCTGTGGCCGCGTCAGGCGCTGAGATCACATCAACATCGATAATCTGCTCGTCAATCTGTTCGAGGGTTGAATCGATGTCTTCGATATCGGGCTCATGCTCGATTACTTCATCACGCACCATGTGCATGACAACCTCGGCCATGCCGCTGGGCGGGCGATTGCGCGAACCCTGAAAGATCACATCTTTCATCTCGCCGCCGCGCAGATGCTTTACGCGCTGCTCGCCCAAGACCCAGGCGATGGCGTCGGCAACATTGCTCTTGCCGCAGCCGTTGGGCCCGACAATGCCGGTAATGCCATCACCTGTGAAGAGAATTTCGGTGTAATCCGCGAAGGACTTAAAGCCGGTAATCTCGAGGCGTTTCAGTTTGAACATGCGAGAATTGGTCTATTGTTCCCAGAGCCCTGGCGCCAACAGACTAACCCATCGGGGGGCCGCGCGAGGGTGTGCCAATATAAGTGCGAGTTGCTTAGAATGTCAACCAAAACTTGAGGTTAGGTGGCGTTATTGAAGTGCGCAGCAAAGTTACGTCTGACTGCTTAATCAGCCGGCACTAACCGGTTCTCCAAAAATCGCCGCTCGGTCGGCCGCAACAACTCATGGCGAGGCAGGAGCTTTTGGCGACAGCATAAGTTCAATGCCCTGGCGCACACCTTCCGGCGTGGTCATTTCCGCCCGCAACTGCCGGCCGTTGATTATGATCGTAGGCGTTCCATCGATTCCCTGTTGGGCAGCCGCGTCCTCGTCAGCTTCAATGCGCATTTGGACTTGCTTGTCGTCAAGGTCGCGCGTGAACTGCGCGCTATTCAAACCAAGGTCCGTGGCAAATTTAATGAAGATCGATCGCGGGTTAACGTCGTCTTTCCATAAGCTTTGGTTTTCGTAGAGCAGATCGTGCATTTCCCAGAAATGGTTTTGGATGCGCGCGGCTTCGGCAGCCTGCGCCGCCAATAGTGCATTCTGATGCACCTTGGTTAATGGCAGATTACGAAAGATTAAATTGAGATTGTCGCCATACTCTTGCTTCAACTTCTTGAGTGTGGGATGGAGTTGACCGCACGCTGGACACTGATAGTCGCCAAACTCTTCCAAAGTAACAACCGTATTTGGTGGAATAACTTTGTTTGTGTCCGGTGACTGAATGTCCGCGGCGCTTGAGGAAGAGTTTCTACTTTGATTTGATTCCAACAGCAACGCCGTGCCGGCTGCCGCCACCAGCAACACGATTCCGATAATTAAAAACGGACGATAATTATTCATGGTCTACCAAGTCTCGCTTTGTTTAGAGGCGGGCGCCGCCCGCCGGCTCAATCGGCATGATTAGACCGCGGGCAACGTCCGCCTCTAAACGGTTATGACACAATCCGCTACGGAAGAAGTTCGCGCCGGACGTAAAGCAGCAGATCAACCCCCGGTCTGAGGGGAAAGCTTCCTTCTGTGTTGAGACCTGATTGAATCTGCTGATAACGATCGCCGTATGTCGCTTGCATTTCCGACGCTTGACCAGAAGAAGCGAGGATCATCGGCTCGTTTGAAGGCGTTATGCGACCGTAATAGCCAACGCGATTGTAGTCCCGTAGGTACCAGGGCAACGGCCAGTAATCAGGCGAGACTATCGTGATGCCGGCGGCCGCACCCTGATGAGATCGTTGCGCGATCTCATTTATTCTTTCCACCAGCTTGAGTGTTTCTCGACGCGTGTGCGCATACACATACACATAGTAGCGATTGTCGTTGTCGTAGTTGATGAAATTGATATCGATCGTTTGATAGCCGGGAATGAAAGTTTTCCGATGGATTTGTTTTTGATCGGAAGCACGCGCCAGGCCCGGCAGAACACCGGTCGCGAGCAGAAGAACAATAGCCACGGCGAAAATTCTCTTTTTCTTGTCTGCTTCCCACCTGCCAAGTTCCTCGTAGATCCACTCGAGCGCGCTGCCGCCGGCGAGCGCCAATGGAATAAGAAAACTCAAAGATAGCCAGGGCGTCTTGTATGCAATCAAGGAATAAGCAGCAATGAGTCCAAACGCCCAGAGCGCAGCGAACAGCGCGAACGACTTGGCCGTTGTTCGCAGCGCCAGCAACGCTCCAATCGATCCAAGAAATAATAGTGGCGACTCCTGCAAAAGCAGCCACCACACATAAGTGATAAATGGATGAACGTGCGCTTCCTTTCCAGTCTTCTGCCAGAACCGAAAGGTTTTCAGCGAGTCGTACACGCCCTGGGGATAGTTTTTGAAAAACGAGGAATAGAAAAGTACGTTTACGGCAATGAAGACCAGAAACGCTAGTGCCACCCAGATTGCCAGGTTCGCAGGCCCGCCAACACGATCTACCAAGTTGCGAAATGAACCGTTCTCGCCGGCAGGAGTGTTCCGCTTCTTCTTTCTTGTTGCGCGGCTCGCTCGGGATGCTCCAATAAGCGACCGATAAGCGAGGGTAACTATCAGCGCAATCACCAACACGCCGACCGAAATGATCGCAGTCTCTTTGGTTGCAAACAGCAGCGCGGCGCAGACGGCGGCGAGTATTAAGTAGGCGGGTCGCGCCTCTTCATAATATTTCAAACCCGCGACAACCAATCCCAGGGTGAAGAAAACAAAAAGCGTCTCATGAATAAAATAGCGCGAAAGGTAAACCGCGCCGGGCGAAATCGCCAACAGCAATGCCGCGCCCAGCGTCGCAATCGTTCCCAGATTTCGCCGCAAGGTGAATACTAATGCTACGGTCGCCAGACCAAATAGAGCCGGAACTAACCTAATCGCGATTGTAGTTAAGCCATAACGATTTTGCGCGCCCTGGCCAAACAACAATCGCAAAAGCCAGGGGAACACAGCAGCGAAGTAGTATAAAGTCGGACCGTGGTAGTTTGCCGGATCGTACTTATAAATATTTTCGCGCACCAGACGTACAAGAAAATTTCCGTTGACCCCTTCGTCGTGGTGGAGCGGCACCAGATTGAGATCGTACAGACGAAGAAAAGCAGCGAGAATGAAAATCAAGACACCTGCGATCCGCCAGGTGCGTTGCGAAATTTCCAGCTGCTCTGCAACATCAACAGAAGATGAATCAGCAAAGCTTTTTTGCGCTGCTATCGCCTTACCGTCTTGTTTACGGTTGCGTGATTTTGTAGAGGCGGTACCCACCAACTTCTCCTATCACCTGAAATCCGGAAAAGAATCGATCATTTACATTCATGAGTTCACGCTCGTGTGGACCAACGACCGCATACTGCACGCCATATTTTTGCAGTAAAACCGGTGCATCGGATCCTCCCGCGTAGATCCTCCTGATTTCCGACTCGCGCTGAGTGTAATCCAAACCATGTGTCCAAATGTGACCGGGGTAACCCATTAGCGATCGGCGTCCGGTCAGAAACACCGGATGATTGTGAACTGGCGCATGAATGATTAGCGCTCGTGGTTCTGTCTTTTCTTTTACCAACTCAGCGAATCCAATTCCAGCCGAGTCGAACACCTGAAAACTGTTTGACCGCAGTACAATCGCGCCCACATCGAGCGCGCCCGCGAGAGTGATGCAACCGAAAAGAACTAGTGCGACGATTTTTTGCGGCGCACCCTTTTGCCATAACCGTGCCAGCAGCAGAGCGACTAATGGAGCTGAAGCTACCCACCAGTAAAACAGCACCTTAATGTTGTCCCAAATCCAGGGCGCCATTTTCAAAACATTGGGAACGATGAAGCACAAAGTGAATGGCGCCAGAAACAACAGCAGCCTACGCGAAACGAGCGGACGCTTCCCTCTCCATAAAATTGCCGCAATGGTAAGCGGGATAAAGAGTCCGGCATTCTTCAGCCAAAACCAAATAACATTGTCCTTGCCGCGGTCCCAGCCATACTGCCATTCGAAAAATCGGGCGGCATTGACCGCGCTGTGATGAGTGGACCACCACATTTGCGGCAACGCTATCGCAGATGCAACCATTGCGAAGGTAATCCACTCGCGCCAGCGTCTTTGCAACAGCGCGATGCACGCGCCCATCAGCATTACAACGACAAAAGTATGTGCATGTACGAGGGGAATCAAACCGGCGATGACACCGGCGGCGGCCATGCGCTGGACGGAAGAGACGCGGAGCAGCAGGGACGAGGTGACGCGGAGACGTGGCGACGCTAAGAGGCGTCCTGATTTTCGATTCGTCTTCTTTTTGACCTTACGGGCTTTTTCGGATTCTTTTGCCTTCGCCGTCTCTCCGTTTCCCTCAGTCTCCGTATCTCCGGGGGTCGCTAGCCACCACTGCGTAAACACAATTACCGCCAGGGGCAATCCCAACAAAAAGCCACGCTGCGGAATAAGCAGCGCGGATAAGGCATTGCCCCAGCGCCAGGTTGTTTCCGGAATCACGGTGAATGACACCGGCAGGCTTTTTAGGAGTTCGGCTGTACTGCCCTGCTTTTGAAGCGCCGGCCACAACAATATCCAGCCAAAACCGCCACTTAGAAAAACTAATACCGGCGTGAGAATCGCGGCCAAACGATCTCGCAAGAGTTCGAGCGCCCAGCGATGAAGCACGCCGACAAAGGCGACCGCGAGCACAAAGTTTTCAATAAACATCGACTGTCGCAGGTCAGCGCCACAACGTAAGAAAATTGCAGAAACAAAATCAGTCAGAAACGGATAGGTGAACCGTACGCCGGCGAAGGTTGGATCTTCGGGCAGGAAATTGTTTCCGTAAGCAAAGCTGCTGATTACGCTAATGTGAAACGGCAAATCGCCAAAGTTGTTAAGTATCCCGGTGTAGATGCCCGTCGGTTCATCGATCATCGCGCGTTGAAAAGCGCGCCACAAGATTACAGCGACGATTATGTAGAAGACCGTGTAACCAAGCGGAATTCGGCTGGGGTGTGAGATGCCCTCCCGCACACGACGATAAACATTCAGCACATCGTGCTGGACAACAACTCTGCGATTCGGATTTCCCAGAAAGATTATTGGCGTAGCCAGGACGAGCAGCGTAATAAGAATCGCCAGCGGCGTGAGTCCCAGAAAGGACGAAACAATGAAACCGATCAAGCCAAGGGCAGCTAATCCCGTGCATGCGCCCATGCACAGGCGCGCAGGGAAACTCGCACCTTCGTCGTAAGCGTAAGTGGCCAGCGTGCCGCTGGCTGTTATAACTAGCAGGAGCGCAAGCGAAATGATCAAGCAGTTGTAGACGGGTAATGCCTAATGCTTGTTGTCCCGTCTGCGTCCTTTTCGCATCAAGAATAATTACCGCGGCGGATTATACGCGAAGTTGTAGCGCAAACTGTTAGTTTGCGCCGACGATTGATCTGGCTTACTAGTGTTTGCGCCCCGCAATAATTTCGGTTAGTTTCAAGACCGAGGAAACATAATGTTACGAGCAGGTATTGTGGGCTTGCCAAATGTTGGCAAGTCTACTTTGT
>JBDUCB010000021.1:0-5000 GCA_040003695.1 bacterium | reverse complement strand
ATGTTGTCTTTGGTGAAGCAGGTGACTTTCTTGCGATTGTTTCGCCGCGCATACTCAAACGCATAACGCACAATCTTTTCCGAACCGGGCCGCGAAATTAGTTTCAGACACTGGAAGACCTGTTCGGTTTGCCGGTGCTCGATTCCGGCATAGAGGTCCTCTTCGTTTTCACGAACAATCACCACATCCATTTTCGGATGTTTAGTTTCTACAAACGGATGATAAGAAACGCAGGGACGCACATTCGCGTAAAGGCCGAGGGTCTTGCGCACGGTGACGTTCAGACTTTTGTAGCCGCCGCCCTGGGGCGTAGTAATCGGCGCTTTCAGAAAAACTTTGGTGCGCCGCAAAGAGTCCCAGGCACTCGGCTCGATGCCCGAAGAGTTGCCGGCCAGATAAACTTTCTCACCGATGTCGATGGTTTCGATATCCAGGTCGGCTCCCGCTTCTTTTAGAATGTGAAGCGTGGCCCCCATGATCTCGGGACCGATGCCATCGCCATGCGCCACAGTAATAGGAACAGATTTGGACATTTTCCAAAAAAGCCTTTCGCGAAATGAACTTGCGTGCGAAGCAATATATTCCATGCTGCGGATGCAGGCAATTGGCCCGATGGTCAGTTGTTAATTGTCAGTAGTCAGTTGTCAGTAGTCAGTTGTCAGTACTGTGTTGGGATGCCGCCCGATTAGTGACTTTTTTCTACTGACAACGGACTACTGACAACTGACCAGCTCAAGGCTTGAACTCAAAACCTTCCCTATGGCAGACTTAGCTCGTTCTGGTTCCTGCTCTCGCGCATCAGTGGTGACTGCGTCTGTCCGTGTTCGTGAAGCGACCCGCGTTCGGCTGAGGAGAGAGTGAGGCAATTGTCAACTTGTTAGAAGCCGCTCTCGAAGTTTAGAGCACCGGGTGCGTCGCGTTCGCCCAAGAAGTCAAGTAACTCCCGCTTGAGTCTGCGATCCATTTCGCCCGCGCTTCGTTCGCTACAAAGGATAAAAAGACAAATGGGTACGAAACTTTATGTGGGAAACCTCTCGTTCCGCACAACGAGCGAGGAACTCCGCGACGCTTTCGCGGCAGCAGGAACAGTTGAATCAGCTTCCGTAATCGAGGACCGCGACACCGGCCGCTCACGCGGTTTTGCTTTCGTGGAAATGGCGACCGCGGAAGAGGCGGCTGCGGCTATCGAACAGTTTAACGGCAAGGACTTTGGCGGCCGCAATTTGACGGTCAACGAAGCCAAGCCGCGCGCTGATCGTGGCGCCGGCGGTGGCAGTGGCGGTTACGGTGGCGGTGGTGGCCGCGGCGGTTACGGCGGAGGCGGTGGCGGACGCGGTGGAGATCGCGGCGGCGACCGCGGTGGCTTTGACCGCGAACCGCGCTGGTAGATTAAAAAAAGTGACAAGTAACAGGTGACAGGTGACAGGTGGCAAGCCAGAAGGTTGAACTTGTCACTTGTCACTGTTTACTTGTCACGGCTTTTCTGACTTGTCACCTGTCACTGTTCACTTGTCACTGTTTTCTGGCTGCCGGTGTGATCTTCAACTTCATTCGTTCCCCAATACGCAGCAGTTCTACTTCATACTCCTGACCAGCTTTCATCTCTCCCAACGCATACGTGTAATCGTAAACATTGTGCACGTCGCGGCCGGCGAGCTTTACAATCCTGTCGCCTGCTTTGATGCCTGCCTTCGCAGCGGGCGACTCATCGCGCACACCATCCAGCAGTAGTCCATCACCAGAATCGGCGTAGTTAGGAATCGTTCCCAGGTAGACGCGGAAGCCCATTGTTCGCCCCTGCGATTCGCTCTTTGCAACGGTATAAACGGGCCGTTTATCGTTTGCATCAAGCTCGCGGACGACTCGTGTTACTAAATTAAGGATGCGAGCCTCGTCTTCATAGTTAATCTTGTCAGCCGTGTCGGAAGGCTTGTGATAATCCTCGTGCGTGCCAGTCCAGAGAAACAGCACCGGGATTTTTTTTGCGTAGAACGAGGAATGATCGCTTGGGCCATAGCCGTCTTCGCTCAGGCTCAAGTCAAAGCCCGGCACATGTACTATTGCGGACGACAATTGCCCATTGGGCCCAGTAACTAAGGTGACTTTCCCACGTATTTGCGCCGGATTCGCCAACTCGGCTCGCGAGATCGGTTTGCTTGCAAGATTATCGATCGCAATCACATCTCTCCAGCCCTGCGCAGTGCCCACCCCACCGACGATCAGCTTGTTGTTTTTCATGCGTCCAATCATGTCCATATTGACCATGGCCACCGTGTTTGCGAGCGGCCTGATGGGATGATTCACGTAATAGTCCGAGCCGAGCAGTCCTTCTTCTTCGCCACTAAAAGCGACGAACACCAGCGTACGCCGCGGCCGCGGCGAGTCGGACGACGCAAACATGCGCGCGAGTTCCAGCAAACCCGCTGTGCCCGAAGCGTTGTCGTCAGCGCCATGATGAATCTCGCCTTCGCGGGGAGCCAGACTGCCTTCGCCGCCGCGTCCGAGATGATCGTAGTGCGCACCGATAACAATTGTTTCATTTTTCAAAACTGGATCAAAGCCGTTCACGATGCCAATGACGTTCGAAGCAGGAACCTCGTGATGCACTACATCGGTCGAGAGCGTTATTAGAGCAGTGTGGAGGGGAAGTACAGGCGATTGCTCGGCGTCGGACGCTGGTTGGTTAGCTCTTAGTCGCTGTTCGACAGTAGCCAGCAGGGGTGATTCGGCGGACAGCAGCCGTTCACCCGTTTGTCTGGAAATAGCAATGACCGGCAACCCGGCGTCGCCGAGGGTGTTGTCATAGCGCAGTCGTGAGAGTGGATCCTCTTTGAAGTTAGTCTCGTTTGCTATGATCACGAGCGCCTTCGCGCCGGCATTTCGAGCAGCAATAGCCTTCCAGCGAATGCCTTCGTAACGCGCAAATTGCCCATGTGGGTTGGAGCCATCGGGTGTACCGGAGAAGGCGATGGCGATCTTGCGCGTCGCTCTAGCGTTGGCGTAGTCGTCATACTTCAGTTCGCTGGCGGTGATTCCATAACCGACCAAAACGGCAGGCACATTTACTATTTTCCCCGGTGCCGATAAACCAAGTGGTAACCAATCTTCACTCAATCGCGGAGTGAAGAAGACATCGGCCTTCAATGGCTCATTTTTGGAGTTGGGATTCGCTAACAATTTAACTGTCAGCTCATTACGTTTTCCGAGTTCAACTCCGGCGACGTAAGGAAACTTTTGCAAATAGCGATTAGGCGAATCGGCTTCAAGAATCGACATGCCCTGCGTGTCATAGCCGATGCTCCGTTGCAAGCCGTAGCGCGAAAATTCTTTTGCAATGTATTCCGCCGCGAGGTTCGCGCCTTCACTGCCGGTGCGCCTTCCTTCCAATTTATCGGGAAGCAAGATAGTTGATGTGCGCGCGTAGCCGCTCCACGCTTGGAGCTACTTGCGTCGTGCTCTCTTGCGCGAAAACCGCTAGCGAGAGCGAGGCAATCAGGAAAGGGAGGAAGATTCGGCGGTTCAAGATTTTGATTTTCATAACCATACTCAGAAGTTAGATGGCAGATTCAATGAGCTCGCGAAGCGAGCGGAATATTAGTAGCCCCGGGCGTCAGCCCGGGGAAAAGAGTTAGAACAGGACCTGAGCCCCGAAGGGGCGGCAGAGATTTTGTGATCAACTCAGATTGGCATGATCTGTCGCCCTCTTCGAGGGCTCGACTCGTTTTTTGAACGTCGACCCCGGGCTGACGCCCGGGGCTATTAATATGCCGCGCCTCCGGCGCTGGTGTTCAAATTACCTTCCCGACACCCAACACCTAGCCACGGGCGTGAGCCCGGGGAAAAGAGTTAGAAAAGGACCTGAGCCCCGAAGGGGCGACATAAAATTCGTTTCATCCAAAATTAACAATAGTTTTTCTGTCGCCCGCTTTGCGGGCTCGGTTCATCTATCGAATGTTGACCCCGAGCTTAAGCCCGGGGCTACTAATATGCCGCGCGCTGGAACCATCCGCATCGTGATTGTACTCTTCCGGAAGAAATCATTGTTCCGCACGTACTTTGCGAGCTGCAATCCTTGCCCTTGCAACAATTTGATTTGCGCATTTTGCGAAGTCATCGTTCCAACATGATCCTTTATGAGTACGCAGCTTTTTATCGTCAGCCGATGTGAATTCCACGATGTAAAATACTTGAGTTCGTTCGCCGATCTCTTTCCAACGAACGTGGGTAGGGATCGTCACCAACAACGTTCCTGTCCTTTTTCCGCTACTCAAGACGAAATCCGGAGTCGACGCGAACGCAGTCTCAAGAGCGTCACGTACTCCTTGAGTCAATCCATCATCGGCGCCACACCATACTTCAACCGGCGTTTGTGTTGGTTTAAGCGAGGGGCCTTCTTTTGATAACTCCACCCAATCCGCAATAAAAATATTCGTATCGCCGCGCGTCTTCGCATTGCGATTGGAAGCGAACACCAGTTTCTTGCCATCGGGCGAAAACATCGGGAAGCCGTCAAACGTGTCGTTGAAAGTAATGCGTTCCAAGCCGGAACCGTCAACACCAATCTTGTAGAGATCGAAATTGCGTCCCTTTGGATCGTCGATGTTGGAGGCAAAGATGATGTGCTTGCCATCGGGAAAGAAATAAGGCGCGAAGTTGGCCTTGCCGTTGCGCGTCACCTGCCGCTTGTCCCCTCCATCCGCATTCATCACCCAAATTTCCAACGTCGTAGGACGAATCAGATTTTGCTTAAGCAGGCTAAGGTAGTCGGACTTTTCTTTTTCGGTCTGCGGATGATAGGCGCGATAAACAATCTGTTTGCCGTCGTACGACCAGAATGGACCACCATCGTAGCCAAGTTCGTTAGTCAGCCGGCGAATATGTTTGCCATTTCCGTCCATCGTATAGATGTCGAGATCGCCGTCGCGCATCGACGTGAAAACCAGCTTGCCCTGTTTCGAAATCGTGGTCTCCGCATCGTAGCCCGGCGCGTTGGTTAATTG
>JBDUCB010000347.1:0-5005 GCA_040003695.1 bacterium | reverse complement strand
ACACCCCTGTTGTTGATTAGTTGCACGATCCTTTCTTTGTCGATCGCCAAATTCCACAATCAGTTTTACCAACTTGTCTGAACCAACTACTTCCTGAATAGCCAGGATGGTGCCGACCCTTATGTCGATCTTCTCGAGGTCGGCAAAAGCAATCTCCGGTTTGACGGGCGCCACTTTGGAATCGTTCTCGCTCATGGGTTCGTGCCTACCAACATCAAGCCAGTTTTTTCGTCGAGCCCGAACATCAGATTCATGTTCTGCACTGCCTGGCCCGCAGCGCCTTTTACTAAATTGTCGATGGCAGAAAACACCACTACCTGGCTACCGCGCGTCGCAAAACCGAGGTCGCAGAAATTCGTTGTCTTCACCCAATTGATGTCCGGTGAACCGTCAACCAGACGAACGAAAAATGAATCGCCATAGAACTCTGCAAACATCGCACGCAGTTGTTGTTCGGTTAGTTCACTCTTTGTCTCCACATAGATAGATGCGAATATTCCGCGCGACACCGGCAGCGAGTGGGTCATGAAAACTAATTCACTGGTCCATTTGCCAACCGCGCGCAATTCCTGTTCAATCTCCGGCACGTGTTGATGCGTAAATGGCTTGTAAGCGTAAAACGAATTCATGCGCTGTGGATGATGTGTGTTGGCGGCGGCTTTGGCGCCGGAACCCGATGAACCTGTCTTGGCATCAACGATGACTCGCCCGTTGATAATGTTATTCGCCGTCAGCGGCGCTAGACCAAGCAACGTGGCCGTCGCAAAGCAACCAGGATTGGCTACGAGGCGAGCACTGCGAATCGCGTCGCGATTTGTTTCAGTCAACCCGTAAACAAATTCTGGTTGCGCCAACATAGCCGTGTGCGGACGACCGTAATGCGTTTCAAATTCCGGTTGATCTCGAAGACGAAAATCGCCCGACAAATCAATTGCTTTTACGTGGGCCGGCAGGGTGGGAACAACATCCATCGCCCGACCATGCGGCAGTGCGAGGAAAACGCAATCGATATCATCGAGCTGTGAGACTTCCTCAGGCGCTGTGGAGAAAATCAGATCAGTCAAGCCAGCGAGATTGCGATGAACTGCGCCCACCGCTTTGCCTGCCTGTTCGTTGGCAGTAACAAACGCGATCTCGACATTGGGATGCAACAGCAGAATGCGGAGCAGTTCCGAACCGCCGTAACCTGAGCCGCCGTAGATTGCGACACGCAGTTTCGAGTTTCGAGTTTCGAGTTTCGAGTTCATCAAAGAGCGACACTCCGGATTGCGGTTTGAACTTCCTCGTTTGCACGCGAACTTGAAACTTGAAACTCGAAACCCGAAACTTTGGTCTTAATGAGTTCAAACAACCTTGCGCCATCGCGCCGGGCGTTGGCCGCCGGCACGCCAAACTCATTCTCAATGTAGTCCTGGCCCATCTGGGCATCGGTGACGGACCCGGCAATCACATCGATTTCGATCCCGCGCCGCCGCATGAGTTCGATTCCGCCCCAGGCGCCGACATAATCCGAAGCGCAGAAGATAATAGCGGCGGTCGCTTCGCGTAGTTGTTCATCATCGAAAACCGTCTCCACGGAATACCCGCCGAGCAAACCATCACCCAGTTCGATCACGATCAAGTCGGCATTGCTTTCGTTTAGTCGAGCAATAATTGTTTTGGCGACTGATGCCAGGTTGGCAGCGCCGACAGTTGACGGTAAGCCACAATCAAGAAAACTTGCAGTGGCAATGGCTCCATGGTCCGACATGTTCAGGGTGTCGCGCAAACAGGCGATGCCGGAAAGTTTCGCCGCGGCCACGCGCAAGCCGGCGCGTGTTGCCTGCTTGATCAGTTCGGTAGCCGCGTACGTTTTGCCGCTATTCATGCAAGTGCCGGCAATAATTATTAGCGGTGCGGTTTCGGTAAGGTTTGTCTGCACGGGCAATGCGGCATCTGCGATGTTGAGCGTGCGGCTGTTCTCGTCGCAGGCAAAGCCAAGCACCTCAACCTTGATGGCGTCGCTCAAACCCGAATGATGACCAGTGCAACAGCCAATCACGCCACCCATGTTCAGCAGGTGCAACTCATCGCCGACAGCGACGGTCGCAGGCACGTCACCCATGAAACCTTTCAAAGCGCGTCGCCGGCCAAGAACACCGACAAGCACATCGCCCGGATTGATCTTGGCGAGGCGGCCGCTCGGCAGCTCGAGCATGTTGTAGGTGGCGCTGTCAGTTAACGCACGCACTACTACAACATCGCCGGCTGCAGGCGACGCTGACGAAGCACACATCGCAATCGTGCGGTTAAGGCCGAGCGGGGAAGTGGCCGAGCCGATCTTGTCGACATCGATAACTGTGATTTCTTCCGCGAACGTTGTCATAGCGTCCTCCCGGTGTTTAGAGGCGGGCGTTGCCCGCCTCTGTTTCACTTAACAAGTTCGGCGGGCAGCGCCCGCCTCTAAACATCTAGTTACTTGCTTCCTAATCTCAACCGCAGCGCGTTGATCTTGATAAAACCCTCAGCATCGCGTTGGTCATAAACTGTGTCAGCTTCAAACGTCGCTACACTCTCGTCGTACAGTGAATGTGGTGAGCGTCGTCCCACGACGATGACGTTGCCGCGATACAGCTTCAAACGCACATCGCCCGTAACGTTCTGTTGCGTGTCATCAATCAGCTTGCGCATCAGTGCAAACTCGGGGGCAAACCAAAAGCCGTAGTAAACGCTTTCCGCGAACTTCACGCTTAGTGAGTCACGCAGATGCATGACCTCACGATCGAGCGTGATTGATTCCAGCGCTCGGTGCGCGGCTTGCAAGATCGTGACGCCGGGCGTTTCGTATACGCCGCGTGATTTCATTCCTACAAAACGATTTTCAACCAGATCGACCCGGCCGATGCCGTGAGCGCCGCCCAGTTTGTTTAGACTTTCAAGCAACGCCACCCGTCCAAGTTTCTCGCCATTGATTGCAACGGGCACGCCTTTCTCGAATGACAATTCAATGTATTCCGCTTGTGCCTCCGCACCTTCCGGAGAACGCGTCAATTGAAAAATGTCTTCAGGCGGCTCAGCCCATGGATCTTCAAGAATTCCACCCTCATAAGAAACGTGCATCAAGTTCCGATCAGTTGAATAAGGCTTCTGCAGCGTCGCGGTAACTGGAATATCGTGTTCCTTTGCGTAGGCGATTAGATCGCTGCGGCCTTTAAACTCCCACTCACGCCAGGGCGCGACCACCTTGATGTCGGGCTTGAGCGCGTAATAAGTAAGCTCGAAACGCACCTGATCGTTTCCCTTGCCGGTGGCGCCGTGGGCCACCGCGTCTGCACCCTCTTTCTGGGCAATCTCGATTTGGCGCTTGGCAATGACCGGACGCGCCAGCGAAGTGCCCAGCAAGTAAACACCTTCGTAGATTGCATTCGCTTTGACTGCGGTCCAAACGTAGTCGCGCACAAACTCGTCGCGCAGATCTTCAACGTAAAGCTTTGACGCTCCGCTCTTGAGTGCTTTTTCTTCGAGGCCGCTCAGTTCATCGCCCTGGCCGACGTCGGCGCAGTAGCAGACAATTTCACAGCCGTAACGTTCCTTCAGCCAGCGCAGCATGACGGAGGTGTCGAGTCCACCTGAATAAGCTAAAACAATCTTTTTGATTTGGTCGGTCATGTTTCTCTTTTGTTGTCAGTAGTCAGTTGTCAGTAGTTAGTTGTTAAGAACATCTCGTTGCTGGCCACCTGGCCCCGTGCTACCTTCCTCATTTAGCGGGCCACTGACTACTGACAACTGACTACTAACATTCCTTTCATTGAAACAGCTCCCAAATCTTTTTCATCGCTATGCGCTGTGCTTTCTGATCGCCGACTGCGATGAAGATTGTGTCTTCGCCTGCCAACGTTCCTACAATTTCGGGAATCACGGCGCCATCGATTTCTACGGCCACGCCGGAAGCCAAGCCGGGCTCGGTTCGCGCTATCACCAGATTCTCGCCACACAAATCGAGGCTAAGCAGTCCGCGCGCGGCGCTGCCGTTGGATTTTGGGATCGTGTAATGGCCGCGATGCTTTACAATGCCCAGCTCTTCCAGGTCGCGCGACAGGCTAGACTGCGTGGTCGCAAATCCCGCGCGCTCCAGCGAATCGCGCAGCTCCGCCTGGTTCGCAAATGGCTTGGCGCGCACCAGACTTAGTAATTTCTTTTGCCGCAGATTTTTTCGCATTATTCGCCATTTCTATGCAACGCACTTGCATAACCAATGCATAGATGCATAAACTAGCAGTAAGGATGGTTCGCGGTCAAGGGCACAGTAGGACAGGCATTCCTCCCTGTCAGTGCATTGCAAGAATTCGACCTTGAAAAGCCAAAATGTTCGAACGGATAGCATCTGTATAAGAACGATGACATTGAAGAAAAATCTTTGGGGCGGGAGGTTTACGGGAGCGGCTGATCCATCATTTGCAAAATTCAACTCGTCGTTTGCATTTGATCGGCGACTGTTTGAGGTGGATGTTCGCGCCAGCATTGCGCATTGCAACGGGCTGCGCGGCGCGGGTGTGCTGAGTGTCGAGGAAGCGGAACAAATAGTAGCCGGCTTGCAATCGATACTTGATGAGGCTACCAGTCGCGCAGATTATTTTAACGAGCCAGCTGAGGACATTCATTCATTCGTCGAGACGCGCTTAGTGGAAACGATTGGTGAGCCGGGCCGAAAGCTACACACCGGTCGCAGTCGCAACGATCAGGTTGCCACTGACCTGCGGCTTTGGCTGCGAGATGCGATCGACCAACTGTCCGCGCGAGCCAAGCAAACGCAGGAAGCCATCCTCGATCTAGCCGAGAAAGAAACTGAGACTGTGCTGCCCGGTTACACGCACTTGCAACGGGCGCAACCAATTCTTTTTGCGCATTGGTGTCTCGCTTACTTTGAGATGTTTGCGCGTGATCGAGAACGACTGGTAGAAGTGCGGAAGCGTGTTAATGTCCTGCCACTTGGCTCCGCGGCGATCGCAGGCACATCATTTCCGAT